>JBILET010000341.1:0-2661 GCA_044351935.1 Bdellovibrionota bacterium | reverse complement strand
CTGATTGGATTAGACGACAATCAAAACTTTTTGAATTTAAGAAAAAAAATTCTCATAACTCAAAAGCACAACATTCTTCGGGAATGAAGTCAGTATCTGTTATAGAAGTATCGGTTACTATTGCTGATGCCATTAAAGGCGTCAAAAAAACAATAGAATTACACGACCATACTGGCGTTAGAAAACTTTCGGTTACTCTACCTGCGGGATTAAGAAACGGAAGTGTTGTCAGGTTAAATGGTTCTTCTTCAAACAAAGAAGAACTAGTAGTTGTAATTCGTGTTGCCCCACATAACTTTTTATCGATTCAAAATCGAGGATTAGTTTACGAAGTACCAATTACAATTGTTGAAGCACTTCAAGGAGCAACTTTTACTATTCCCACACTTGATCAAGATTTAACTGTTAAAGTTCCTGCTGGTACCTCTAGTGGTGATGAGTTAAGAATACCTGGTCTTGGAATTCCTTTTTCTGATGGAACCAAAGGTGATTTATTTATTAGGTTTATGATCATTACCCCTCAAATCACTTCTGCTGTGGGATTAAATGAAATTGCGTCTGCATTTCGTGGCTACTACGAAGGACAACAAATTAGATCTAAACTTCCTAGGCCTCTTCTGTCGTAATTTATGAATCGTATTCCTTTAAATAGTTTTTTAATTGTACTTTTATCCCAACTGATTGTTGTAACTATTTTATATTTCATACCTTCAGAATTAATGAAGGATTTCAATCTTTGGCTTGTACTATCTTTGGCAAGCGTTTCAACGTTAGTAGCTTTCTTTTTTGGGCTTCGTGGAGCATTTTTATTTCTTGCCCCTGCTATTACTATTGGCGGAATATTTATAGTTTATTTTCCCTCTATTATCCCATCGTGGTTTTTATTAGCTGGGTTTTTGTTCCTAGCTTCTTTACATCTTCCTGCTGTTTGGACGCATGTACCTTATTATCCAACTCCTGAAGATATCGACTCAAAGATTCTTGAGTTTATTCCCACTAAATCTGAGCAAAACAAAACTATTTATTTTGCAGATCTTGGGTGTGGCACTGCTAGATTACTACTTAGCCTTGCTAGAGCTAGGCCAGATGTAGAATTTTATGGAGTAGAACTTAGCTTTGTTCCTTATCTAATTTCTAAAATTCGTTCATTTTTTGTCAAAAATCTCACAATCGAAATCAAATCTTTTTGGAAATTAGATTTTAGTAAGTTTGATGTTATCTATACATTTTTATCCCCTGCTCCGATGGAACAATTGGGTAAAAAATCTTGTGTCGAGTTAAAACCTGATGCAATTTTGGTGTCTAATACATTTAGAATACCAAATAGTTGCTTAGGTAGCCTTAAAGAGAGTTCTATTGTTGTAAACGACCAGCTAAAGGGTGGAACACTTTATATCTACAAGCGATAGAAATTAATTTTTGCGTTCTCGAACAATACTAGCTGTTACAGACTGGCAAAGCTCGCTTACACGTTTATCAACGCTGATTTCGACTTTTGTTAAAGTGTGGAATGCCAAAAATAAGTTGTCACTTATGTCCGAGACAAGTTTTTCTAGCAGATGTCTTTTTCCTTCTGCGCATGTTTGGCTAATTACTTTTATAGCTCCAACATAATCGACAGCATCAGTTAACTGATCAGTGTTAGCTGATTTAATAAAGCAGTTATATAGTTTTGCGTTTACGACTAACATCTGTGGCCACATGAGTTCTTCTGATGTGCAACCGATGTGGGATTTTACTTGTAGGTTATTAATTCTTAAACAATCTTGAGACATACTTGTTAGTTAGTTTAGGTGATTTGGGGGAGAAAATATAGATTAGCGGGGGAAGAACCAAAATTTAAGTTATGATAATTTTCGGGGGCGCTCGGCGCGAGCATCCTGCTCGCTTTGTCGCTCTGAAATTGCTAATCGGGCTCCTGCCCTCCCTACGCAATTTCAAGCCCCGCAAATTACCATAACTTAAATTTTGGTTCTTCTACAGGGCTATGATTATCAAAATATCTTGAGAAATTTTATCAACAAATACTTATAGGCAAAAGTCCTCAGCATTAATGTGCAAAGTTTTTATTCTACGCGAATGCTTATCACTACGCATTGTAGAAGTTCAATTGGGATAATAATAGTTAATTTGGGGGACTTGAAATTGCCTAGCGAGGACATGAGTCCGAGTAGCAATTTCAGAGCGACAAAGCACGCAGGATGCGTGCGCCGAGCGATCCCCCAAATTAACTATTATTATCTCAATTGAACTTCCCCCTCTATAGCGCTTCGATTTACTAATAAATATCGTATACTTATCCATATAATTTACATGAACCAAGTCAACGATTTAACAAGATTAGTGTTCTGATGAAATTACGATTTGGCAAACTCATAATAATTCTTAGTTGTTTTAATGCATTTGCCATCGCTGAATGCCGAGTTCCTGTGCACTTTCAAGATAAAGTTATACAAAAACTAGACAGCGCACTCAGCTTACACACCACAAGAATTAATAATGATTTTGCAAACAACTCATCAGCTTATATCTATAACCTCTATACATCACTAATTAACACTATACGAATGGCGGGAACATGTAACAGACCCCAGGTTTTAGAAAAGATTGCCAGTCTCCTTAATTTAGTTGCGAGTAAACAAATTAAATTATCTGCTTCTG
>JBILET010000338.1:0-2668 GCA_044351935.1 Bdellovibrionota bacterium | reverse complement strand
GCACAGCAAGTTAATTCGGAGGATAAAAGAAATCTATTTAGTTCTAACGGTTAAAAATAATGGTATGTGTGTAAAAATATCTGATATATTCTACGAAATATTATTAGATTTGGATTCATATGGATAGTAATGATAAGTCGCTCAATCACACCAAATTTAAGCCTGCTGCTCGAAATGTCAGCGGCAATGAAATTTCTTCATATCAGAGCTATTTAGATTTATACAATAAATCTGTTAATAACCCAGAAGAGTTTTGGTCTACTATGACCAATAAGTTTATTAATTGGATTAAGCCTCATGTGCAAACTCTTAATTGGGACTACAACAAGGGGATAATTCAATGGTTTAAGGGAGGCCAATTAAATGTTTGTTATAATTGCATAGACCGACACTTGGATTTATATCCTCATAAAATTGCAATTATAGCCGAGGGTAATGACCCAAATGATGTTCAAAAATTAACCTATAGACAGCTTCATAAAGAAGTATGTCGTTTTGCAAACGCATTAAAAAAGTTAAACGTCAAAAAGGGTGATAGAGTTGCTATCTATCTTCCAATGATACCTCAAGCAGCTATAGCTATGTTAGCATGCGCGAGAATAGGTGCTGTGCATTCTGTGGTTTTTGCTGGATTTTCTTCTGAAAGTTTGCGAAGTAGAGTTTTGGATGCTGAATGCAAAATTATAATTACAGCAAATGAAGGTGTTAGGGGTGCAAAAAATTTTCATTTAAAGAAAATAGTTGATGAAGCTATTGATGGAGTTAGTTGTGTTGAAAAAGTCATAGTCTTTGGTCGAACCAACGCGAATGTTCCGATGAAAAACAATCGAGACATAACGTGGGATCAGGCAATAAGTCTTTCCGATAACGATAATTGTCCATGTGAGGTAATGGATTCTGAAGATCCATTATTTATATTGTACACATCCGGTAGTACAGGAAAACCAAAAGGTGTTGTGCACGCAAATGGTGGATACATAACTTATGCAGCTGTAACACATAAATACGTATTTGATTTACGTGAAGACGATATTTATTTTTGTGCTGCTGATATTGGTTGGATAACTGGACATTCGTATGTTGTTTATGGGCCTTTATGCAATGGCGCAACCACAGTTATGTTTGAATCTATGCCAAATTATCCTGATGCGGGAAGATATTGGGATATTTGCCAGCGTTTACAAGTTTCAATTTTTTATACAGCACCCACTGCCATTAGGTCTGTTGCAAAAGAAGGAGAAGATTTGCCTTCTAATTACGACCTTAGCAAGCTTAGAATACTTGGAAGCGTTGGCGAGCCGATTAACGAAGATGCTTGGCTTTGGTATTATAATAGAGTTGGTAACCAAAACTGTTCGATAGTAGATACTTGGTGGCAAACCGAAACAGGGGGAATTTTAATTTCACCGTTACCTGGCGCGATAGAAACAAAACCCGGAAGCGCATGTTTTCCATTTTTCGGTATTCAGCCAATTGTTGTTGACGAAAAAGGAAATGAATTATCTGGTAATGATGTGCGTGGAAGATTGTGTATTAAATTTCCATGGCCTGGCCAAATGCAAACTGTTTACAAAGATCATCAAAGATTCATAGATACATATTTTTCTCAGTTTCCTGGTTTATATTTTACTGGAGATGCTTGTATTCGTGATCATGATGGGTATTACTGGATAACTGGGCGCGTTGATGACGTGCTTAATGTATCTGGACATAGAATAGGTACAGCTGAAGTTGAAAGTGCTCTTGTGCACAGTGGAATAATTGCCGAAGCCGCTGTTGTTGGAGTTCCCCATGAAATTAAAGGAACAGCAGTTTATGCATTTTGTATTTTAAAGGAAGGTTATACAGCAACTGAAGAAAATCAATTACTAGCAAAGCATTCTGTTAGAACCGCTATAGGAGCATTTGCTGCTCCTGATTTTATTCAATTTGTTTCTGCTCTTCCAAGAACACGTTCTGGGAAAATAATGAGAAGAATCTTAAGAAAAATTGCGTGTGACGAGATGGATACGATAGGCGATATCTCTACTTTATCGGAGCCATTAGTAGTTCAACAAATAGCAGAAGAATTTAGACTAATAAAAAAGTCCAGGGGATAATTGCACCAAAGAAATAAATAGCATTAATTCCCCATATAGCTCCAGGAACCCAGTTGATAGGGTGTCTTTGAAGAATATTAAATAGGCAACAAAGAACAATTATTGCAACAGCTTTGACTGCAGTAAGACCCACAACGGGAGAAGTCACTTCAATTAACATACGCAATAATGGATTGCCCTCTGAGTGTGAGCCAAAAACCGATATCCCTTTAAGCGTTAACAAGGCGTCTAAAATTTGAAAGACGATTAACATCGCAATCGGAATAAGAACATTTGGAGTCTTGGTGGATGTATCCACTCGAGCAGATACAACAGCGGTATCTTCTAGATACTGAACATCGAGAGGTTTTCTAATCTGGGACTGCGCTGCCAAACTCATTACAACCAGGTATGGTAGTATATTTGTTTGGTGTGCGGTAGTAAGGGGTTACTATTGTAACTAGCGAATTGCACCAAATTAAAGGTAACCGAAGGGGGTAAAAAATAAGAATCTCAAGTATTTAGGTATACATCGTTTCACTGAAATCGGAGGGTTTAATGATAGTCAGTGAAATAAATATGAGCATAGG
>JBILET010000337.1:0-2681 GCA_044351935.1 Bdellovibrionota bacterium | reverse complement strand
TCAATAAAAGAATTTTATGAAGTGTTTTTGTTTCTAACCAGAAAAATATTTTTTACGTTATACATATCCAATGACAGTTGTTCGGGATGGGGCTGGATAGCCTTCTTTGGTTTTAGAGTAATCGTTAGGGTCTAGAAAATCAGATAAACTATCAAACCAAGCAAATTCTGTTTTTCGTTGCTCTTCAACCGTAGTTAATGTTTGATCTATGATTTTAACGTTTTTAAACCCAACTCTACTCATCCATGCTGCCAAAGTCTCCGAGGAGGGCAAAAAAAACACATTTCTCATTTGACTATAGCGGTCTGAAATATAAGTAACATCGCCTAACTTACCAGGCAAAGTAATGGATTCAATTACCGCAAAACCATTAGGCCTGATTGATTTTTTTATCGAAGCCAACATTCCTAGTGGGTCCCTGCGGTGATAAATAACACCCAAACAAAAAACTGCATCAAATATAGTTGGGAATAATTCGATGTCTTCAACTCCTAGGAGTTCAAATTGAGCATCTTGAAAATTACTTAAAGTACGAACAAAGTCATATTGAAAAAAGAATCTATCATTTGGATCGATACCTAAAATTGCCTTTGGTTGCTGCTTGGCCATTCTAAAAAGGTAATACCCATTGTTACATCCACAATCCAAAACCACTTTTGAAGATAAATTTGGAATAGATTTCTCGATTCGACTCCACTTTAAATCGGACTTCCATTCGGCATCAATTTTCAAAGAGCCAAGCTTAAAAGGCCCCTTCCTCCAGGGATGCAAGTAATGTGCTGTTTTTTCTATTTGAAGCTGAAATTCTGGGCTAAAATCCCCTTTTGCTTCGACAACTCCATCTTGTATATCCCAAGTATTGCATGAGTAATCAGAATCAATTTTGTGCTTTAATTTACTGTTATCAGTAACATATTGCGCCCAGAATTCGGTTCCTAATTTAGTTTGTCTTTCTGCTGCGCACTTTTCTATTAACAGATCTAGATTTGCAGATTTATCTACCCCAGCCCGGGCCAAGAATGCGTGTATTTCAGGATTTAAGACAGATTTTTGCACGATGACGTAACTATACCAAATTTTACCTAATTATTGATACAATGCTAGGAACATGGGTTTTTGCAAAAAAATCTCACATTTTTACATCGCGATTTTCTCTATCGCGTACCTTTGGTTAAACTTATTAACCCCTTCATATACTTATGCTCAAGCAGGACTAGAAGTTTCCGAACAAATTAACTGGAGTCAACTTCAGCCAGATCTATTACATGCAAGTGCTACGTTTTCTCAGGGACTTTTAAGTACCGTGTATGTCGATTTGATTAAAACATCTTTGACCACTTTCGAAATGAGAATTCTTCGAGCTCAAAGATACGGCAAAAAAGTAGCTACGGCCAAAGAACTATGTTCTCTATCAGGAGCTTCTGTTTGTATAAACGGATCTTTTTTTGACGAACAACGTAAAGCTCTTGGACTATTAATCGAGCGTGGAATTACTGTTCAAAAAATTCAAAACTCAAGCTCATTGTTATCTGGAGTTATACAATCATCGGTTGACGGTGTGTCGATTATTCATCGCGAAAAATTTGAGCCCAAAAAAGTACTAGATGCCCTACAAGCTGGTCCAAGATTAGTAGAATCTGGCTCGCTTATCGAAGGATTACGTTTGAACGATGTAAGCGAACGAAGGTCTGGAGTATGTATTGATAACAATAATAATCTTATATTTTTTATCGTAAGATCATCGGTGTTTGGAATCAGCACATCTGCTCTGCAAAAACTTTTAATAAAACCAGGGATTGATTGTAAAGATGCCCTAAACTTAGATGGAGGATCTTCGTCTCAGCTTTTTTATCAGAACTCTAGTAAAATCCTTGATTTTCCAGGACTTGAGCCTATTCCTGTTGCTATTGGACTTGTCGAAAAACAACCATCGACTAAGTAGCTATAACTAGGTTAAACTAATATTAGAACCCTTGTTTAATATTTTTTTAAAAGTCAAGAAGATTTGCAATTGACAGAATACGATGCACCTTACACTATCCAATATAAGAGTTGGATAACGGTTATCTGATTTTGGTTAAGTCATTTTTTATTTGTAAGCTGTTTTTGTAGTCAGGAAGGTTATGAAAGTTCAACTAATTGACCGTGAGTTTACTGCTAAAGACACTCAAAATATTCTTCGCCGAATAACTAATGGCGAAGAGCGTATTGGTCTAGCACTACTCAATTATTACGCGCGTACCAATCTAGTCCCCACTACTGGAAAAGAAATCTCTCGAGGAAGAGCAAAATATTCTTATGCTGACGTAATTCTTTTGTGTTGGCTTTTCCGGATGAAGTCCGAAGGACTTCCTGTTAACAGATTCCGTAGAGGTATTGATTACCTACGAAAAAAAATGCCAAAGCTAAATAAAAACTTTGCTGATATGGTTCTGTTAACTGATGGCAAACAGTTATTCTTAAAGCATCGAGTCGAAGACAAAGGCGAAATTGCCGAAGCGCTTACTGGCAAAAAAGCTGGGCAGTATGTATGGGCTTATGCAATTGGTTCTCTTATTGAGGAAGTTCACCGCATCATGGACGAAACCTCATCAGCGCCAGGCTCCAGCGTAGGCGGATTAGACAATGCTGCGTCGGCTCAATCCGGAAGCAAAATAGCCGCTTAAGTTTACTACTTAGAC
>JBILET010000034.1:0-8977 GCA_044351935.1 Bdellovibrionota bacterium | reverse complement strand
TTGCAGATCCATCTACAACTACTTTAACTGCATTAGTTACAAGACCTTATTCGATAGTTACTTCATTACCCACAACAAATGTTTTCGTAACTTTTAAACACAAACGTGGCTTTGAAAACCTATTTGATGGTGGCGTTTTGGAAGTCTCTATCAACGGTTCAGCATTTGCGGATGTAAAATCTCCGTCCATAGGCGGTAGTTTTGGCGCAGGAGATTACAATTTACCAAATCTACCTGCCAGCAACCCGCTTGGGGCAAGAAATGCTTGGAGTGGAACATCCGCTTCATTTGAATCTGTTTCACTTACTATACCTAATATTCCAGACAACTCGGTTTTGGTTTTCAGATTTTTACTCGGTTCTGATTTTATAGTCAGCGGTCCAGGTTGGCATATAGACAACTTCGCTGTAAGTGCTGAAGTTGATTATATTAAATCTTTAACTCCATTATCTTCCGAAATCGCGCCAGGAGCAGAAGTTGTTATTGATGACACTTTAATCAACGCTTCATCTTTTAATGTAAACTATACTGCGAATTATATTGTTACTGCTGCGAGTCAGATTAAAACATTTACTGTTGGGATAAGTTCTTTACTTCAAAAATTTGGTAATTGGTGGTTTTTAGTTAATGGATTTGAATCTATTCCTCAGCTTAGCTCTGCTACTATAAATGCTAAAATTCAAGATATCCCCGGAAGAGCAGCTGCTAAATTTACAATGTTATCCTCTTCGTCTTCCACATTTACTGGAATTTCTGCTGCAATTACATTTGTCTCGTCTAGTCCTAATGTTCCATCCGGATCTATTAATGCCGAGGTTGTTGCTTCTCCATTTAATCCATGCACACCGCCTGGTGGTCCCCTACCTTATCCTCTAACAGGAAGAATAGTTGTATTCCCTTCACCTGTTAGCTGTCTACATGGTGTAGCTGCATTAAACTTGCAAAATTTAGGTGCAGTTGCAGCAATATTCTTTGCCCCTCCTCCTTTATCTTCTCCTCCAGCGGGTCAATATCCGGCGCCATTTGTATCTGAAGCAGCTACTGCTGGATTAACTATACCTATGTTTACTATCGATAACCTATCATACACATTTTTTGGAGGTGCTCTTGGTGCTCCTGGTTCTGCTACCGCATCAATTGTTGGTAACAACTCTAGCGAAATTAGAACTATTGCATACTCGTCACAGTTTTTTGCTAGTGACTCAAAAATGGGTAATAACCTTGTAACTACACTTATCAACGTTGTTACCGATGTTGATTCAGATGGTACACCTGACTATAGGGACTCTTGTAAAAATGATTCTGCTAAAGTTTCACCTGGTTCATGTGGCTGTGGAGTCGCTGATTTAGATGCTAACAAAAATGGTGTTTTTGATTGCTTGACTACTCAAGACTTCAAGAAACAACTTTCTCAGCTTAGATCTTTAGTGAAGAACTTAAAAAGAAACAGCAAAACATTTAAAACTAATTTAAATAAAATTAAGTCCCTAAGATCTTCTGCTGTTAAAGCTGTTGGTATTAGCAAATCAACATCTGTTTCGGCACTAAATGGCCAAAGCGTATCATCACTTTCTAAAAAAGCTGATAAATCTCTTTCCTCATTTATTAATGCCAAAACATCTAGTGCTTTTGTTAAAGCTCAAAAAGCTGCAATTAAAGATTTGGATAAGTTGATTAAGAGTTTGGCTGCTTAACAGCAATCATAACTTACAATCTAAATATTTTTCTTTGTAGTTCTGGCGATTCTACTTCGCGCAGAGCCTTAACAAAGTCAGCAATTCTTTCTCGAACTTTTTGAGTATTCTCGGAGGAATCCTCATTCATGTCGCGATCTTTAAGGATTGCTCTGAGTGACATATCGAACCTAGCAAGGGGAATGCCTTCTTCATTACCCACGCCAGTTGTTGCCTGATTATGATCTATTGATATTCCATATTTCTCTGCTAACTCATACAAATGAAGAAGAGTATCTTGTGTATCTAATGCAGATATCTGAATCCTATGAGAATGGGCACTTTTCTTTGTGTTTTTTGCGTTTAATGGAAGAAAGTTCAACTCAATTTGTTTTTTGTACTCTTCTAGGAATAAAGAATATTGTTCTTGAGTTATATCCGGATGGCTACCAAACTTTATGGTTTGAGAATTAGGGAAATCGCTCGAGGTACTTCTATCACGTAATTCCTTGATCGGCGGAACAGGCATACCTAGCTGCTCTGCCAACTGCTTTCGTAAGCTAAATAATGATTTATGATACCCCATTAAGTCAGCATTGGCATCGATCAGAAGATCAGTTTCAGCATCCGAAACGACTTGGATGCCAACATTAGATATAGCAAAGAAATGTTTTGCCCTGTCTAACAAATCACTCATCATAATTTGTGATACCTTCCGAGAATTACCTTCTGCATCGTTAATAATAGTATCATCTAAGAACGCAGCACATACTTCTGAAGGATATAGCCCAAAGATATTAGTGTAGTAACGTTTAAACCACGTAACAAAATCATTTGATAAGGTCTTATATGACTGGCCGGGTACTTTGTAATCCGCAATCCTAGACAGTGCTTCTTCAAATAGAAGCTCTTCAACTTCTGTTGGCGTAAATTCACCAAAGTCATTTTGGAAATTTTTCAATTTTGCATTAGCGAAATATCCAATCTGCGCGTACACGCTAGTAGAGTCTTGCGATATAGGATCGTTTGCAAAGTTATCTCGATAAACTTTTGTTGCCTTAACAGCTTCGCTCGGATTCGAATCCCAACTTGGAATTGAGATTACTTGATCACCTACTCTGTGATACGAACCTAATTCCGAAAGAGATCCCCATAATAGATCAAAATGTTCATAAAAATTCAAAACAGATGTGGGAATCGGGTCTTTTTGTAGAGGAATTACTCCTGCATAGGTCGGAAAACTACTTTCATCAATTTTATTATAACGACATACCGAACGCCTTGCTTTCATCACCCAGTGTGCAAAAGCATATTTAAATAATCCCAAGCCAGATTTTTGGTTTGTGTACACACTCTCGGTCATTGCGTGCACTTCTATTTCTAAGTAGTAACTATGCTCGAGCTTATCTTCAATTTTGACTTCATAGCGCGAGATGACCCAATCACCATCAAGGTTAACCCTCATGCCTTCTGGTTTATCGATTTTTTTAACTTCAACTATGTCATATTTTTTGTTCTCAGCGAAAACAGAAAGTAGTTGGAAGAAATCTTCAATTGCCTGACCTGGATTTGGTGAGATTAATCTGATTCCAAGATTGTCTGTGTTACGTATTAACGAGAAAACATGTTTATACAGCTCAAAACGAGTCTTATTAAGTGTGTTTAACTGTGATTGATCGTTGGGATCTATGTTAGCCGTTGCTTGTTTATATAAAGATTCCACTATTTCATTGACGGCACTGTCAACCAAATTATTTGCTGACCCAGATAATCTTTGAATTTCGGCAGGTATTTTATGGTTTAATATTTTATCGATATCTCGGATTTTAAAATCCCTAGCAAAGGAACGTACAAATTCTACTGATTCATCGTGCTTATCGCTTAATGAATAATAAGTTTTTTCCCGAATATCCGGGCTAGCACCTTCGTAACGTTCAAGTGCTAATTCAGCAGCATTTAAAATATTATCAAGAAATTCGTTTTTTTGATCTACGTCTAATCCATCATACTCTAAGCTTGCTCGATTTTTTATTTGTGAAGTTAGTGCTGGGTTAAAGGTCCGTAGTGGAACAGCAAGCTTTGCAATACTTAGAATGTCCCCTAAAAATCTTTTTCTTTGGCCTAAATTTAATCCGGCACACTGCAAGCTAACACGATGCTTGATTCGTGAAGTTAATTCAGGGTCAAATGCACGCAATAGAAGATACCCTACTTCTTTAAATAGATTGACATTTAATCTTTCCATTAGAGGAAGCAGAGTAAATCGGGCTTCTCTATCCAGATCTTGCGCGTATGTATTTTTTGAAGCTTTGTCCGAAATTGTACCAAGTTCCGCAGCTTTTGCAGAAAAGTAAAGTGCTAAAAGATCAGACGGATGAAATTTACGATCGTTAGATTCAGAATTACTAAGCTCTACACATTTCTGCATTAAAAGTGCTTGTTGATAATCCAGTACATGATTGGCTTTATCTGTTTCTAACTTAGGCGCTATATCAAATGACGTAGATTTAAGAGTTTGAAATGCACTAAGCAATGCTTCTGCTCGTGGAGAAATATTAATATTATAAATTGACCGTAATGTTTTTATGTTTTCTAGCGGAAAGGCTGAATAAATCGCTGCTTCACAGGTTTGAACTGGATTTGCTAACCCACTAAATTGCGCGACATATTTCGCAGCAACAGCACCTACTCGAAGGTCTTCATCGCGAATCTGAATATCTCCCCATGTCGGAGATGATTTGTATTGCAATTCAGATAACTCAACTAGTAGTTTAAAACTGTCTGAAAATTGGTCTTTAATATTCTGAGGAACATCTGGCCATGACTTAGCTACGGAGTACCCAAAAGCTTGAGCTTCTGAAATCGAAGATTTACCGCCACGAACTATTGATTCTAAACTTGGTATCCAAGTTAAAGTATTAGGGTTTTTTAAAAAACTAATAAAGTTACTACGTGAAAAAGTGTACATGACTACTGCACAACGATTCTCGTAATCATCCTTTTTTTCACGAGTAAGCAATTGCTTACATAAAGCTTTCACAATTTTTGATGAAAGCTTATTAGGGTACTTTTCTATTTTTTCACGACACAAAATCAGTCCAACTACCATTTCGCAAAGTGCAGTCTGGTAGTGAAGTTTCGTTTGTATGTCTCCGTCCTGACTTCTTAGTAACAGTTCTGATATGTAAACAGTGGGCACACTCGATGTCGATGAATCTAACATCGCAACGCTATATGCATCTTTTTTCCCCGCGCTTGATGTTTGATTTCTATCATCTTGTTTAGATAATAACAGCAAATTATGGTCTTCTGGATTGCATATTTTAATTATGCAGCGACCATTAAAAATCTCATTTAACTGCCGTTCAATATCTGCATTTACTATTTGACGTTCATCGGTATGAGAACCAAGTTTTTGAGATTCTTTCTTAACCGATCTGATAAAGTCATAAAATCCTTTGCGTGCATTTTTATCGAAAATAAATCTGCGCCAAGGTGCAAGAACACCCATTTTTGAATTTGGATATCTGGTCAAAAACTCTAATTGAGACAGCTCTAAGTGCAAACCACTAGTGTTTGATGGAAGGGGCTCTTGAGGGCTAGTTTTACCGTTTACTTCAGGCGACATCTTCTTAGTTCACAACAAAAAACCAAAGGTAGACCTTTACACCTAAGTTATAGCAAAATGCGCTACTAATAAACTTAACATATTGAAATTTTTGAAGTGATCCAGCCTGATATCCCATTTATAAGCATCGCAATTTGTGCTGGGGCTCGTAACCTATCGATAATTCAGGCAATTATCGATTCAAAAATCTCAATTCCTGTTACCCACCATTTTGACGAGCGTGAGGCCTCGTTTTTTGCCCTGGGGACTGCCAGAAGGCATTCCAAGCCAGTTGCCGTTTTATGCACATCTGGGACTGCCGTAAGTGAATGTTACTCTGCCGTAATTGAAAGTTATTACTCAGGGATTCCACTTGTAATTATTTCGGCAGACAGGCCTAAAAGATTTCGTAATACAGGGGCTCCACAAGCTATAGAACAAAATGGAATATTTGCGAACTACTGCAAAACGCAAGATATCGAAGTGTCAGAAGAATTTAATATCAATCTATTTGAGAATATCTCTATTAATTTAAACGGACCTACTCATATCAATTTTTGCATCGACGAACCTAATACAATTAATAAAGCAAATGCACCAGTTATTGATAACAATCTTGATCCAGAAACTAAAATTAAAACTTTTTTTTCATTAAGCAAAAATCCAGTAGTTATCTTAAGCGGCTTAAGTCGAGAGTGGCAATCAGCAGTATGTAATGGTCTTCGCAACTTAAATTTAGCTGTATTTTGCGAAAGCACATCCGGACTTCGCGAGTCTTCCTTACTTCAATCTAAATCATTGGTTAGTGGAGAAAAGATTTTAAAAGTTGGGGCAAAAAACAATTTTATAGATGGCGTATTAAAAATAGGATCTACACCAACTGCTAGATTCTACCGAGAACTAGAATCATTTAATGGCCCTGTTCTTTCAATTGATTCAAAACAATTTAGCGGTTCAGTTTGCTCAGCACACATAAAAACTGATGATATAAAACAAATTATTAATTTCATTTCGATATACGCGGCTAAACACTTTTTAAATAGATCGTTATTTGATTTAGACAATTTAAATAATAAAAAATTAACCAAACTTCTATATAAATTCCCAAATTCCGAGCCTGCTTTAATACATCGTCTATCCCTTTTAATTCATCCTCACGATCAGGTATTCCTTGGCAATAGCTTACCAATACGCGAGTGGGAGCTTGCTGCTTCTCGAACATTATCGCATGAATTGGTTTTTGCTCAGCGAGGAACAAATGGAATAGACGGCCAAATTTCCAACTTTTTAGGGGGTCTAGATTCCTTACGACATAACTTTGGAATATTTGGTGACCTCACTACAATGTATGGAAACAACGGCCTTTGGGGGATGAAATTTATAAAACAATTCCCTTTGACCATTGTTGTTATAAATAACAATGGAGGACAAATATTTTCTAGAGTTCCTAGCATAAAACAAAGCATAGACAATCAAATCGATACTGTTTCGAATGCGCTCGAGATGATTACCAATTCTCATGAATATGACTTATCTAAACTTGCTGAATTTTGGCAATTAGATTTTTCTAAAATTATTGCACCCCTTGATTCGCTAACGCCAAAAATTCGAACCGCTGGTCAGCAAATGGTTGAACTTGTCCCTGATAGCCAGCAAACCAAAGATTTTTGGGACGCATACGATAATGACTAGTTTCTTTGTAAAAACACTTTGTATCCCAGGATTTCTTGGTGATAGTGCTGATTTTAACTGGTTGTCAGTTAAGCATGACGGTATCGAGATATTCAAAGAAGATATCTACACAACTGATTTTAAAAGTTTCGGTGATGTTATAAAGCAAAGATATCAATTAAATGGGGCAGTAAATGCTATTGGATATTCACTTGGTGGAAGATTACTATTAAATGCGCTACTAACTAATCAAGACTTATTCAATAAAGTAGTAATCATTAGCTCTCATACTGGTTTATCTTCAAATAAAGAACGAACAGAAAGAATCAACGCAGATTATGAGTGGGCAAATAAATTTGATAACGATCTAAAAGCAGCATTTAATGATTGGCAACAACAAAGTATTTTCGAAAATCACCAGATAACTCGAGATCTAGAATTATTAAATCCAAAATCGATTAATCATGCCTTAACTATTTGGTCCCTTGGTAACATGGAGTACTTATTACCAAGATTATCTTCAGTTAATACTCCTATTTTGTGGATTGTTGGTGAAACCGATGAAAAATTCGTAAAAATTGCCAAAGAAGCCAGTAATATCAATAAGAATATCATATTAAGTATAGTCCCTAGCTGCGGGCATCGAGTAATGTGGCAGGCCCCAAAACTGGTAGATGCGTTAGTGGATGATTTCTTTAAACACTGATAAAATCTTTGCCATTATGTGGCAAACAATTAAAACATTCGAAGATATAAAATATCAGAAAACAAATGATGGGATTGGTAAAATTACAATCAATCGCCCTGAAGTTCGTAACGCTTTTCGCCCTCAGACTGTCCACGAACTTCAAGAAGCTTTTCATCTTGCCCGAGAAGATTCCTCAATTGGTGTTGTAATTCTTACAGGTGAAGGTGACGAAGCTTTTTGCTCTGGTGGCGATCAAAAAGTTAGAGGTAACGCTGGCTACATAGGAAGCGATGGTGTGCCACGTTTAAATATTCTTGATGTTCAAAAGCAAATTAGAGCCCTTCCTAAACCAGTTGTTGCAATGGTTGCTGGTTACGCTATAGGTGGTGGACATGTTTTGCACGTTGTATGCGACATAACAATTGCTGCTGAAAATGCAAAGTTTGGTCAAACAGGGCCAAAAGTTGGTTCGTTTGATGGAGGACTAGGCTCGTCGTATCTTTCTAGAATTATCGGCCAAAAGAAAGCTCGCGAGATCTGGTTTATGTGCAGACAGTACGATGCAAAACAAGCTCTCGATATGGGACTTGTTAATACTGTTGTTCCACTAAAGGATTTAGAAACTGAAACATTAAAATGGTGTCGCGAAATGCTTGCGCATTCTCCTTTGGCATTGCGTTGTTTAAAGGCGTCTTTAAATGCAGATTGTGATGGCCAACTAGGCCTATTAGAAATGGCAGGCAATGCTACATTGCTTTATTACATGTCCGAAGAAGCTAAAGAAGGAAAACAAGCGTTTATTGAAAAACGCAAACCTGATTTTTCTAAATTTCCAAGATTGCCATAATAATACATATTTTCAGCATGATTATTGCGCTACTAAAAGCTGCAAGGCCAGTTACTTTGGTAGCGTCGATTGCACCTGTGCTTGTAGGAACAGCTGTTTCATATAAATTATCAGATTATATTCGCGTTGATTTATTCATTCTTATATTAACCTGTGCAATCCTTCTACAAGCAGCTTCAAACTATCTAAATGATGCCATTGATTTCAAAAAAGGTTCGGATACTAGTAATAGACTAGGTCCTGTGCGCGCAAGTCAACTAGGCATAATTCCCCACTCCTTAATTTACAAAACTGGAATTGGCTGTCTAATCGCTGCACTAATTCTAGGTATACCGTTAGTTTTACACAGTGGGATTCCTATTCTTGTGATTGGCATTACATCTATAATTTTTGCTTATGCATATACCGGTGGCCCATATCCTTTAGCCTACAATGGATTTGGCGAAGTTTTTGCTATGTTGTATTACGGAGTTATTGCAGTAACCGGCACT
>JBILET010000334.1:0-2702 GCA_044351935.1 Bdellovibrionota bacterium | reverse complement strand
AAGGCACATCCAAACCATCAAGCTCATTCCGATTATTACATGCAAACCGTGCAACCCAGTTAAGCAGTAATAAAAACCAAAGAAACTTCCAAAGTTTTCTACATGACCGTTATGCTCGATGCTTTGAGTCCAAGGAAAAACTCCGTGACTAAATTTTCCACCGTATTCAATTGCTTTAATAACTAAGAACGTTAGTCCACACGCAATTGACATACCAAAGTACTTAAGGATTCCTTTGTTGCTTCCATGTTGCGCTGCATCTACTGCAAGTACAGCTGTATAACTACTAAATAACAACACAGCTGTGTTAAATGCTCCAAACCTCCAATCTAGCTGATGTGATGCAGCTTTAAACTCAGCAAATGAGTCATATCTAAACAAAAAGAATCCCGCCAAAATTACTGCAAACAGTAATATTTCGGTTGCAAGAAACAACCACATCGCAAGTTTAGACCCGTGATATGCGGCTACCGGATCCCAGTGATGGGATGGTGGTGGTTCTCCTGGTATAATTTCGTGAGCTGCGTGAGAGCTATTCATTTTAAGTTTTTCTCCTACTCTATAAAATTTTAATGTCCACCTTTAACAGGCTCACCGTATTCGTACATTCCTTCCGTAATAACTGGAGTATCGACAAAGTTTTCAGTTATCGGAGGAGTAGCTGTTTTCCACTCAAGGCTTAGAGAGTTCCACGGATTATCACTTGCTTTATTTTTACTAAACTTCATAGCCCAGAATAAGTTAAGTAGCGCTAATCCGTATCCAGCAGCATTTAAGAATGCAAATACTGTTGAAATACTGTGAAGATATGCAAACTCAGGTAAGTGGTCATAATAACGTCTTGGTGCTCCATGCATACCCAATACAAACTGTGGCAAGAATGTTCCGTTAAATCCAATAAAGATCATCCAGAATGCAATCTTTGAAACAGTTTGGTTGTACATAGTTCCAAACATTTTGGGGAACCAGAAATGCAGGGCTGCGATTAGACCAATTACTGCCCCACCTTGAATTGTGTAGTGGAAGTGAGCAACAACAAAGTATGTATCGTGATAAAATACATCAACTGCAAGTGTGGCTAGATAGATACCTGTAGTCCCTGCAACCATAAACAAGAATACAAATGCCATTGCATACAACATGGGAGTTTCAAATTTAATTGAACCTCGATACATCGTACTTACCCAGTTAAATACTTTTACAGCAGTTGGAATTGCTACACCAAATGTAATTACTGAAAATAGTTTTGCAGAAAAATCAGAGATTCCTGCAACTAACATGTGGTGCGCCCAGACGATAAAGCTAAATGCTGCTATTCCAAGTGATGCTCCAACAACAGCTTTGTATCCAAAAATTGGTTTTCTAGAAAACACTGGGATTATTTCTCCGACAACTCCAAACGCCGGGAGCACCATGATGTACACAACTGGATGCGAATAAAACCAGAACATATGCTCGAAAAATACTGGGTCACCTCCTCTTGCTGGGTCGAAAACTCCGATACCAAATACTCTTTCAACGATAAGTAAAGCTAATGTCATTCCAACAACAGGAGTTGCTAATGTTTGAATTACTGAAGTTGAATAAATTGCCCACACAAATACAGGTAATCTTCCCCAAGTCATTCCAGGAGCCCTTAGTTGATGAACAGTAACGATGAAATTTAATCCCGTAAGAATCGAAGAAAAACCAAGAACAAAAGCTGCTCCTGTCATCATTACTACAGCAGAACTTGATTGTAAGCTGTAAGGAGCATAAAAAGTCCAACCTGTATCAATCGGACTAAATAATGAAATAAGCGCCATTATCGCGCCGACAATATATATGTAGTAGCTCAAAAGGTTTAATCGAGGAAACGCAACATCTTTTGCTCCTATCATAATAGGCAACAACCAGTTACCCATTACTGCCGGAATACCTGGAACAATAAATAAGAAGATCATTATTACGCCGTGTAGCGTAAATAAAATATTGTAAAGATTTTTAGCCTTAGCAATATCGCCACCAGTAATTAAGTGAAGGAATGAATTCCCACTAGCAAAAAGCTCTAGTCGAATTGCCAGTGCGGCAAGGCCTCCGACAAAAAAGAACAAAGTAATTGTGTAAAGATACATCAAAGCGATTCGCTTATGGTCAACTGTTGTTAACCATGACCAAAGGCCTTTTTCGCAATTTAGGTAGTTCAACTCTGATGAACTTCCTGTAACCGATGCACTACTCATACAATTTACGCTCCAAATAATCTAAATGATTTTATTGCTATAATTATTTTACAGTTTTCATGAACTCAATAATGTCCGAAATTTCTGCATCCGAAAGTTGACCTTGATAGGATGGCATTAACCCAGCCTGGTATCCTTCAACAATTTTTGCATTAGGATTTAAGATAGACTCTTTAATATAAGAGTCATTCACATCAACAGCAGAACCATCAGCCATCTTATGAGCTTTAGCTGCATATAAATTCTTCCAAGTTGGCCCAACAACTTTAGATCCATCTAAGCTATGACATCCAATACACGCCTTGCCAGCATATAAAGCTTTTCCTCTTTCAGCCTCTGGTGACAATGATGGTCCTGTATCTTTTCCATACATTTTTGCAAATTTAAACTCTGCTTTTGGTGCACTAGATGTAGCCGCTGAAGATTTTCCATCCAAAGTTTTAAACCAAGCAATCAAAGCTTTTATTTGATCGTCAGAAA
>JBILET010000330.1:0-2723 GCA_044351935.1 Bdellovibrionota bacterium | reverse complement strand
AAAAAACGCTTGTGATTGCAGTGTCTCAGTCGGGGGAAACCGCTGATACTCTTGCTGCTGTGCAGGCTTCTGTTGGAAAAGCTAAAGTTGCAGCTATTTGTAACGTATTGGGATCTACTTTAGCTAGAAAAGTTCCAGATACTGTATTTACTCATGCTGGGCCCGAAATAAGCGTTGCCTCAACCAAAGCATTTACTACTCAGTTAATAGCTTGTTTATTGTTTGCTCTTAAACTTGGGCAAGTACGTGGGACTGTTTCGCCAAATACAGTTAAAGATATCGCTGATTCGTTATCTAAGCTTCCTCACACAATTGATGAAGTCTTAAAGCAGACTTCAAAAGCTGTCCAAAAAATTGCAAAAGATTTTCATAATGCTAGGGACTTTTTATTCTTGGGGCGTGGGCTTTGTTTTCCAATTGCCCTTGAAGGAGCATTGAAGCTAAAAGAAATATCATACATTCATGCCGAAGGTTATCCAGCTGGAGAAATAAAACATGGACCGCTTGCGCTAATAGATGAATCCATGCCAGTTGTTGTGATTGTTCAAAAATCCAGCATCATGGAAAAAACTTTATCTAACCTAAAAGAAGTAGAAAGTAGAGGTGCAAAATTAATTATTATCACAGATGCAGAACTTTCTGCTGATGCAGTTGGTGCAAATTCTGCAATTATTCATGTTCCATTCATAGGCGAAACTATCGCGCCTGTAGTGTTGAATTTACCTTTGCAGTTACTTGCTTATTATGTTGCTGTGCAAAACGGAACAGATGTCGACTTGCCAAGAAACTTAGCTAAGAGTGTTACGGTTGAGTAATTAGTCTGTTGGTGATTGTTACCGCAGCATTAATCATGCGGTCTTTTGTGCTAGTTTTTGGTGATACTTTGAAGTGTGTTTTTTACCGCAGAGGTGCGCGGGGTAACGCAGGGTAATTTATTGGCAATTCTAGTGAATATCTGCGCTAATTAGATTAATTAGGACTAATTCCTCTGCGTATCCTCTGCGAAACCCTGCGTTAAAAAGCTCATAAAGCAGCGCCAATAAACTTGATACCAAAAGTCCTAACCATTAATGCTGCGGTAATTTGACAATAGGCAATGCTAATAAAGTAATAAAAATTTATAGCTTTTAGTGTTTATAATTATCTGTGGTTTTCTTTGCTTCAAGTTTTGTATCTTTTGGCATAGCGTCGTCGTTAGAAATTCTTAAATCTTGTACGTAACATTCTCCACCTGGTGAGTTCGTTATGGATTTCCATTCTTTGCAATGTTCCTTTGGTATTTGTCTGTCGGCGCAAGTGTAAGGGCATTCACCTCGAGTTACTGCTCCTTTTGGATCGATTAAGCGATATTCGAAAGGTTTTGGGTCTCCGTCGACGTCTTCCACCCAAGTTTTAGGGGCGGACTGGGCATTGACAAAATTAACCATCAAAACTGTCAAGAGGGCAGGAACCAAAGATAACCATCTAGAAAAACTCATATAATCTAATCCATTTCGATAAAGGAAAGTTAAAAGAAGTTTAAACTTTTTTCTTTTTTACGAAATATTAAAAAATTTATGTTGACTCAATGGGGGGCTTGGCCATAAGATGGCAAGAAGTGGTATGAAGTGGTATAAAGAGGTTTAGTTAGACTATTAATTAAATTTCGGGTAGCCGGTTATAGATCGTGTCAGGTCAAAAAGATAAGGATAATCAAAAGGTTACGGGTTCCAAGGAAGGAGCTACCCTCCCTTCTTTTCCCACGAGTACTGCAGTAGATGAGGATTTGCAGCCTCAATCGATAAGTTCAAATCCTGCATTCCGAGGCAACTTTGATCACAGTCTGGATCAGAAAGGCCGAGTTAGCCTTCCTAGTGAGTTTCGAAGAGTTCTAACTCAACGAAACGAAAACTCTGTGGTCCTTACTAACTACATATCGGATGGCGCAAGATGTTTAGAAGGGTTTGGTGTCTCTACATGGGAAGAATTCGAAAAAAATCTTCGAGCTAAAAGCCGATTTAGTGCAAAGCTCCAAAAGTTAGAAAACTTTTATTTATCAAGAGCAGCTGAATGCCCAATCGATAGTACGGGAAGAATTATTATTCCTTCGCATTTACGAACATACGCAGGGATCGAACGTGACGTTACTTTTACAAGCTCAATTCATGGTTTCAGAATCTGGGATACTCGTGTTTGGGGTATGATATTTAGTGAAGCAGAAAGTGCTCTTTTAAATAATCCAGATCTATTTGCGGACGTAGATATATGATGGTTGATCAAAACAATACAGATCAACTATCTGTACATATTTCTGTTCTAAAAAATGAGACAGTTGAGTTTTTAAATTGCTCAAAAGGCGGAAAGTTTATTGACTGCACTCTTGGTGGTGCAGGTCATACCGAAGCTATACTCCAAGCAAATCCTATCAATACTGTTGAGGCCTTCGATCGCGATATACGAGCGATAAATAGAGCCAAGCAAAAACTTAACAAATACCAAGACAGAGTCACATATCATCACAGAACTTTTAGTGAAGTCGAATCTACGCTTGAAGAAAAGTCTTATGATGGAATGTTAGTTGATTTGGGGATATCTACTGATCAATTAAAAGAAAAAAGAGGGTTTTCATTTAATGATGATACTCCTCTTGATATGAGGATGGATGAGTCCCAAAGCGTAACAGCTAGTGACATAGTAAATAATTATTCAGAAAAAGATTTAATTCGAGTTTTAAAAAGAGGTGG
>JBILET010000022.1:0-10213 GCA_044351935.1 Bdellovibrionota bacterium | reverse complement strand
GAAGGATGGCAGTGATGTTTCGTTTCTAGGTAGAAGTTCAATCGTAGATTATGGTGGTTATATCGAAGTAATCACCACTAAATATTCAGGATTTAGGTCTTTAGGATTAAGGACCCTTAATGTCTGTAAAAAATACTTACGATAAAAAGTATCAACTTCTTTTTTTCTCATACTTTTTTTCTCATAAAATTTGGGGAAACTTTTTGTCTTAAATAGCGAAATATTGATCTACAACAACTTAATAAATTTATTTTCTTGAGTGGTTTTGCAATCAGAAAAGAATCTGCGTGCAATTTTAATTTTATTTAAAAGATTGGTCGATATATGCCAAGAAAGATTCGAGATATCACGCCAGGGCGATATTATTTAATAACTATCAGAACTAATCTTGCCCAAATATGGATGCTCCCAGGAGAGCATATCGAAGCAACTATTGGTGGAATAATGGCAAGATATCAAGAAATATATAATATAAAAATCTACGCGTATGCTTTCTTAGGAAATCACTATCATATTGTATGTAGTGCTCCAAGTGGTGGACTGGATCAATTTTTTGAGAATGTTAATCGTGAAATTGCAAGAAGAGTAAATCGGTATTTTGGACGAATTGCTAAATTTTGGGCCCGGCCATATGACGCAGCAGTAATTTTAAACGAAGATGATTTACTAGAAGCGGTAATATATACAGTAACCAATCCAGTCAGACATGGATTAGTTAGATATTCACGAAGTTGGCCATCGTTGGGATGTTATCATCATTGTTTGAATGAAACTGATCGTAGGTTCTCATTTACACACTACTCAATAAAAAACAGTAAGGGTGAATATTTTCAAACAGTGCACAATTTGAAAATTTCTAGGCTTCCACAGTTTTCAAATTTAAAACGAGATGAATATAAAGCTGCAATGTATTCTTATTTAACGGAAAGAGAAGACAAAATTGCCAATGAAAGGTTTATGGCAAGTATGGGATTTTTGGGTGCGAAAGCTTTACGCGAACAGAAACCAGGGTCTCTTCCTCGTGATATCGCAAGGAAGAAAAGTCCAATTTGCTACACACGCAATCTGGAAGTCAAGAAATTTTACAAGAATGAAAGAAAACGATTTTTGCAAGCTTACAAAATAGCATCAATTAAACTAAGAGCTGGATTGCCAGTCGATTTTCCGCCTCATTGTTATAAGCCTCCGATGCATAAAGTACCCAAGAGAGTAATGACACCTGAGTTTAGTGCTCATATAGACGAGCAACTTGATAAATTAATTGCTAAATTTGAAATTGCGGCCTCACTCTTTTGATTCGTCGGCGCCTGTGATTAACATATTTTCTAGGGCTTTAATTTGAGACATTTTTAACTTCAATACGTCTAGCATTTCAGATGCAAATTTAGCTGCTCTAGCAGCATCAGCAGGATCGGTTAGATCGAAGTTTGGGTATTCGTCAAACTTTAGATTGTCAAAAAACGTATACAGATGATCAGCCGCTCCCTCGGGAATTGGCCGATTGTCATTTATTAATTCTATGTGGTCTTTTAGTGGTTTTTTCTTGCTCACCTAGTGGTTAGATGCCCGCTGCGAGCCCCTTGATTCCGTCATTTTACGGAAAACTCGGGAAAAGAAGTTAATACTTAAAAGATTAAACTTCTTATCTTCTGGCTAGAAGGCGCTCTACTCTTGCTAGGAGGATTTTTGAATCTGCGGTTTTCGAGACGAAATCATCAGCGCCGTGCTCAAGAAGTTTTAACTCTGATTCTTCTGTACTAGCTGCAGTAAGCATCAAGATAGGGATAGAAGAACTCCTTGCATCCGAACGAATCTTTTTCACCATATCTAAACCTGACATACGCGGCATCATCAAGTCACTTACGATTATTGCTGGGTTTTCGATGAATGTTTTTTCAAGACCTTCTATTCCATTACTTGCTTCGATTACATCAAAATACTGCTCTTCAAAAAGCATCGATAAGACTGCGCGAGCACTATCATCGTCTTCTACTAGCAGAACTTTTTTTCTAGTAGATGAATTTGCAATTTTACTATTATTGTTGATTGATAGTTTTTGATGAGTAGTTTTTTCTTCTTCGATACTTGAACTTGGTTTAGGTCCTAGAACTCTTTCTAATTCTTCAAATGTAGTGATTCCTGTGTCAACTAATGAGAGACCATGTTCCCACAGGGTTTGAAATCCGTTGCTTCTTGCGATAGATGCAATTTCACGTTCGCTAGCTCCTTCCCGAATTGCATCGGCTATATGATCGTTGATTTCAAGAATACTAAAAACTCCAACACGACCTGATAACGTTCCATCTGGTGCTAATCTTCTAACTAATCTTTGCGCTATTATTGTTGATATTGAACTTGAAATTAAGAATGCTGTTATTCCGAAGTCTAATAATCTAGTAATTGATCCTTCAGCTGTGTTTGTATGAATAGTTGAAAGAACTAAGTGTCCAGTCTGAGCGGCTTGCATTGATATTTGAGCAGTCTCTGGGTCTCTTATTTCTCCTACCATTATAACATCTGGATCTTGTCTTAATGCTGAGCGTAAACTTTTTGCAAAAGATACGTCAGTTTTTGTATTGATTTGTACTTGAGTTATTCCATCTATTCGATATTCGACGGGATCTTCAATGGTAATAATATTTCTTGTCCCATCCGCGAGGTATGATAAGCAAGCATACAGCGTACTTGTTTTACCCGAGCCAGTAGGCCCAGATGCTAGAATTACTTTTGAAGACCCTCTAAGATTACGCCTAATCCGATCTAGTTGATTTGAATCAACGCCCAATGCATCAAGAGTGATATTAGTTGATTTGCTTGATAATAGCCTTGCTACCACTGTCTCCCCATGTACGCTGGGTACGGTTGAGATCCTAAGATCGATCGGGTTGTCTGCCGATTTCAATCTTAATCTACCATCCTGCGGCTTGCGCTTCTCGGCGATATCCATGCCGCATAGTAATTTGATTCGGGAAGTTACTGGATGTTTTAGTCGTGGGGGAACTACAAGGAGCTCTTGTAGGATTCCATCAACTCTAATTTTTACTTCCAGTCCATGGGCACTTGGAATCATATGAATATCGCTGGCTTTTTTCTCTATGGAATCTGCGAAGATATTGTCTAAGATTCGAACAACTAAAGGAGCTGATACGTCTTCCGGGCGAATTTGAGACTCGTTAGGTCCCTGAGCATGACTTTGCTCGTTCGAAAAGGTACTAGGTTCTTCTAGCTGCAATTGTAGGTCGTGAGAGGAGAGGTCGCGTGAGAGGTATGTATGTAGCTCTTCTAGTATGTTTGTATGACCTAAGATGGTAATTACTTTCATGCCCCCTAGTATTATAGAGACCTCTTTCTGGGCATCAGATTGGAATGGATCTGCTATTAGAATAGTCAGGACATTGTTATCAAACTCCAAAGGAGCTGCTTGAAGTTGCTTCCACTTTTCTAGTGATACTGAAGATAGCTCCTGTCTGTTAGCAAGTTGTCTAACTGATTGAAACTCGTATCTTTTGGGCTCGAATAGTTCGATACCTATCGCAGCAGATATAAGTTCTAGAATTTTACAATCATCCAGGCCAGAGCATTGGACGCCATTTTTTTCTAAGAATTTTACAAACTTATCCCTTAACATTGCTCCCCCACTTAATTCACAAGCACACAACTAATAACTCGGTAGAGGGGGATAATATCTTTAGCTCATTAATGCTAAATATTATTAGATAGTTAGGAATTTAGAATAACATTCAAAAAAGAAGTTAATACCTTTAACCCCGTTTGATAAATAGGGGTGTAGGGATTTGGCAAAAAGGTCGAATTCTTGGGGTGGAGTCTTTATGTTTACTATTGTCGAGCCACCTTCTGAATTTGAGCCGCTTAACAGGCGGTGTGGTGAGCTGCTTGCCGAAATTCTTTCGCTTGTAACAATCAAGCCTGAAACATTTAAACTTAGATCTTCTACCCCTTTATATTCAACCGATCAATCTAAAGATTATTTTTACATAGTACGTGAAGGTAATCTTGCATACACGCTTCGTGATAGGACTTTATTTTATTTCCAGGAAGGTGATTGTATCGGTTTTGAAAAAGAACTAGATGTTTATACGCCAATCATATCTTCTGATTTTGCAGTAGTGCTGGATCGTTATTCACAAAAAGCATTTCTAGATCAAGTTCACTCCGAACCTCGACTGCAAATATTGTGGCAAGAGTTTCTAGGAAGATATATTGCCGCACTTTACGTAGTGGCTAGATCTCTGTTTAAAGATTCAGAAACAGTTGTGCCGGAAGTGCGCAGTTATAACCAAGGAGATATAATTATTGAGCAAGGCTCCAAAAGCGACGAAGTGCTTACTCTTGCTGACGGGATTGCAGAAATAACTAAAAACGGACAAAAAGTTGGACAACTTTCTAGTGATGACGTATTTGGAGTGTTAAGTGCATTAACAAATACCTCAAGAGATGCCACCGTAATAGCCACCACAGATTGTTTGGTATTATCGATGGACAGTAAGTCATATTTAGAACTTCTGTCCGCTAGGCCTCAACTTGTGCATACTTTATTGACTGATATGGCAAATACTATAGTAAATTCGCAGAATCAGCTTGCGGGGGCCCTAATCAAACTGTAACAATCTAATACAATGCAAAAAAATATCCCGTGCCTAGTGCCGGCACTCTTAAATGGCATCAATGTTATAATTTTGAACATCATTCTTGGCGTATCATGTGTTTGGGCCGAGATTCCAGACGCTAACAATCAAGAGCTTCAGACAGTAGAAGCTGAAGACGAATCCGATTTAAATATATACGACCCACTTGAAGGGATGAACCGTAAGTTTTTCTGGTTAAATGAAAGGCTGGATTTAAATATTTTAGGTCCAGTATCAAAAGGATACGACTATATTACTCCCGAAGAAGTGCAAATTGGCTTTACCAATTTTTTTAGAAACCTAGAATTTCCAACAAGATTCGCAGCCGATATTTTTCAAGCAGAATTTTCTGATGCAGCCGGACAGTTAGGAAGATTTTTAATCAATACGACTGTTGGGCTTCTTGGTTTTATAGATGTTGCATCTGATATAGGACTTGAAGATTCTCGCGAAGATTTTGGTAAAGTATTTGCTACTTGGGGAATTCCTGAAGGCCCGTATATTGTTCTTCCTTTGTTAGGTCCATCTAACTTAAGAAATACAGTTGGTAGAGTATTTGATGTGATTACAAGCCCATCTTTATTAATCCAAAGATCGAATGCATCTGACGATTTTAAATTTTGGTGGCCATTAACTACTAATGCTCTGGATATAATTAACTTCCGAAATAACATGGATGATGCTATAACAACCGGAAGGACAGGGGCGCTTGATTTCTATTTATTTCAGCAGAATTCCTACTATCAAATGAGACGTGGACTAGAGAGCAATTCTAAAAATTCCAATAATGGTCATAAAGATAGTGCTGCCCAAGAAAGTATAGAAGATGATCTAGATGCGATACTTGCAGGTGAAAAGTAAACTTAAAAATTAGCAATAATGGCTAGTATAGATTTTGTAAATAAAGATATGGGCGTTCTGATTGTTGACGATCATATGTCTACTCGTGACTTAATACGAGCAATCCTTAGAAGTGCAGGATTTTCGAATCTATATCTGGCGGAAAATGGCAAAATTGCTCTCGAAACTTTGAATCGAGAAAAAATCGGATTAATTATATGTGACTGGAATATGCCTATCTTAAATGGCTTAGAGACTCTAAAGCTTGTTCGTGAAGATCCTAGACACGCAAATATGCCTTTTATCATGTTAACAGCAGAAGCCTATAAAGAGAGTATCGTAGCAGCGGTTCAAGCTAGAGTGTCAGATTATGTTGCCAAACCTTTTACTGCCGAGATACTTCTGGCTAAGATAGCAAAAGTTTTCGCTAGAATTTAAGAGGATACAATGTCAGTTAAAATGTCTGGCCGATATATAGGCAATAAAAAAGTTGAATTAACTCATTTAGATTCTGGAGCTAAAATTATTACTTCAGCTCCTAAGGATAACAATGGTGATGGTGCGTCGTTTTCTCCAACCGATATGTTGACTGCGTCTTTGGGAGCTTGCATGTTGACAATTGTTGGTATCGTGGCAGAGCGAGATCACATCAATATTGACGGCAGTTACTTTAACGTAGAAAAAATCATGTCATCTACGTCTCCACGAAAAGTTGCAAATATTAATCTTGTAATGCATTTGCCTAGTCATTTATCGGAGGAAATAAGAGTCAAATATGAAAGAGCGGCAGCTACATGCCCGGTTCATCATTCACTACATCCAGATACTCACGTCGAAATAATGTTTACTTACGATGTTTAGTTGTTAATTTTAAAATACTTAGAATATTAAGAAGATTCTTGTATCGTAAGAGCTTGTTTATCCTGGTACCAAAACCAAATAGCTCCAACTGCGGCAAATGTTCCTGCGATTGCTAGCGCGCCACTTAAACCAATTTGATCTGCAAGCCATCCGCTTCCGATTGCACCAAGAGGCATCATGCCTGTAAACGACATTGCAAAAAAACTCATGACTCTGCCTCGATAGTGATCTGGTACGGCCGTTTGAATTAATGTATTAGCACCAGCAGCTATGGTAATAAAACAAAATCCACAAGCAAAAAGTGAAATAATAGTGATTGGCAATGGCACAAGGAATGAAATCAAAATCAAACTGAATGCAAAAATAATTCCGCAAATACGCATGCGTTGAATTAAACTTGCTTCATTGCTTTTAATAGCTAGAACGATTGCACCTACAAGCGATCCAAAACCTGAGGAGCCAACCAAGATTCCCAACAAATTTGAAGAGCCATCGTAGTGTTGACGCACAAGCACAGGAAGGAGCATCGTATGCGAAATTCCAATCAAACAAAAAAAGGAAACAAACGAAATCAGTAATCTAATACGAGTGTTTGTTAAAATGTAATTAACACCATCTGCGAGATCTTGTAAAACAGATCCAACTCTTCTTGAAGAATTAATCACATTAGGTTGAATGAAAATTAGTGAAATAAGAACAGCTATATAAGAGATGGCATCTATAATAAAACATCCTCCTTCTCCGATGAAAAAGATGAGTATTCCACCAATAGCTGGACCAACTAATCTAGCAAAGTGAAACGATGCGGCATTTAAGGCAATTGCATTACTTAAAGTAGTCTTGTCAGATATTATTTCGGATAAAAAAGCTTGTCGGGCTGGAAGGTAAAATGCATCGATTACTGCTTGAGCGATTCCAAGAATAATTAATTGTGTAACAGTGATGACATTTGAAAGAGCAAGTATGCCTAATAACAAAGATTGCAACGCCGATAGTCCAATTGTAATTTGTAAAACTCGTTTTCGATTTAATCTGTCAACATGAACACCAGCAAAAGGCGCAAGCAGAAAAGTAGGGAACTGGGATGTAAATGTAACAAGTCCCAATAAAGCTGCAGAACCAGTCAATCGATATACTAGCCAGCTCATAGCGATGCTGTTGATCCAAAAACCAGTGTACGAAATCAATTGACCAATAAGAAAAAATCGGAAGTTCTTATCACTTAATGCACTTGTTGCGCGACGAAAATGAACTTGAAGTCTTTTTGTTATTTTCATATTCCGTATGAAACCACCAATTTTACAAACTTAGCTCAAACAAGGTTTGCGTCATAAAAATGACACCAAAGCTTTGTTTTTCCTGTCACTTTACTAGTTTTGTTTAAGCTATCTACCTGTAATTACAAGTAAGTTTATCACCCTATATCTAGCACGGCACTTGCTTTTTAGCACTGTATGAAAACTATGTTTAGTGGCCTGTTCTCAGAAAATCTACCTGGATTGCAGAAAGCAATGGACCTTACCTTTCGCAGAAACCAGGCTATTTCAAGTAATATCGCAAATGCCGAGACTCCAGGTTATCGAGCAGTGGATCTTCATTTTGGTCAAGAACTTGATAAAGCGTTTGGGGCGAGTAAAGAAGTTCTACAAAAGACAAATCCATTACATATGGATACAAGTTCTAATTCTGGATCTCATTTGATTCAAGATTTAAGTGGGCCAACAAAGCCAGACGGAAACAACGTAGACCTTGATGTCCAGATGGGACAACTTGCATTTAACCGAAGTCGTTATGCTCAAGCTGCAAGCATGGTTCGTAAACAGTTTTCAATGTTATCAAACGCAATAAGACAAGTTGCATAGGATTATTTATGTTTAACGCAATAGAAGTACTTTCTCGATCGTTAAGTGCGGCTCGTTTGAGAGTCAATACGCTTGCTTCAAATATCGCAAATGCCGAAACAACAAGAACCGAAGAAGGTGGGCCTTATAAAAGAAAAGATATTATACAAACCTCAGTAGGAGTCAAAAATCACTTTTCTTCTGAATTAGATAAAGCATCTCTTGCTTCTCCATCGGTGCTTGCTGTTGTTGAAGATCAAAGTCCTCCTAGACTTGTGTATCAACCAGGTCATCCTGACGCTAACAAAGAAGGTTATGTTGCATTTCCTAATATAAATGTTGTTAGCACAATGACTGATTTGATGTCTGCAACAAGATTGTATCAAGCAAATGTAACAGCGATTGAAACCGCACGAGATATTTCAACTGAAGCCAATAGAATTTCTCAGAGAACGTAACAAAAAGGTAAAAAATGAGCATAGGTCAAATAAAAGCCACATTTGAAGCATTTCGTCCGATTGAAGGCATTACAAAGCCCGAATCGAATCCTGGCGTTGAGCCAACAAAACAAGGACAACCTGCCTTTGGTGACATGTTGTCAAATGCGATTAAGGAAGTAGATGGAATGCAAAAAAATGCTCATGAGCAAGTTGAAGGATTGGTCTTGGGTAAAAACGCTAATCCTCACGAAGCAATGATCGCATTAGAGAAAGCAGATGTTGCTTTTCAATTAATGAATGCTGTGCGTTCAAAAATTGTTAGAGCGTATGAAGAAGTAATGAGAGCTCAAGTTTAGTTTCTAAGCGTAAAAGATTTTTTCAAGGGAGTGAAAAGCTGTGGCAACTACAATGGATCCAAGTGCAGTTTTAGGGCAACTAACGGATGGGTATTTAAAACTTCCTTTAATTCAAAAAATTATTTTTCCATTATTAATAGTGGGATCGGTAGTTGGAATTGTTTTTGTTTCTAAATGGGCAAATTCTCCAGATTACGTGGTGCTATATAGCGATCTTCAACCAGCAGATGCAAGTGCGGTAGTAGAGAAACTTAAAGGTCAAAAAATTAAATATGAAATCCGTGGCGATGGCTCAACGATTGCTATCTCGCCGCCAGAGATGGTTCATGAATTAAGGATGACGCTTGCTTCAGAAGGGGTTCCCAAGGGCGGAACACTAGGCTTTGAGTTGTTTGATCAGACAAATCTTGGAACGACTACATTTGTTGAAAAATTAAAATTTATCCGAGGACTTCAAGGAGAACTAGAGCGAACAATTACTTCTCTTGATGGTGTTGCAAGTGCCAGAGTACACGTTACTCAACCTGAAAAAACTGTTTTTGCTAAAGGAGCTGCAAAACCAACAGCATCAGTAATGTTAAGACTTCGTGGTGGAGCCGAGCTTGATAAAAAGCAGATCAAAGGAATTCAAAATTTAGTTGCAGGCAGCGTTGAAGGACTTGAACGTGAAAATGTAACTATTGTTGATGTATTTGGAAATCTTCTTACTGCAAAAGAAGAAGGCGAAGACATGATGGGAATTGAAGCAAATAGACTTCAATATCAACACGAAGTTGAAAAAAGTTATATTCAACGTGTTGAGCAAATGCTCCAGAAGATTTTAGGCCCAGGAAAAGTAGTTGCGCGTGTAACTGCTGATATGGATTTTACTCAAACAGATCGCGAAGAAGAAAGTTATGACCCAGGAGGGCAAGTAATACGTTCGGAAAGATCTGTCGCAAGTGGGGCTGCAGGAGCTGAAGCTGCACGTGGTGGAATTCCTGGTGTTGTTTCAAATGTAACAAACGATCCTAAGTTACTAGCGCCAAGTGGAATCGGATCAGAGACATCTACTGGCAATCGTGAACAAGTTAAAAACTATGAGCTATCAAGAGCAATTACAAAAAGTTCTTTACCACGTGGAAAATTACTACGCTTATCAGTTGCAGTATTAGTAGACGGAACATACGAAGCAGCTGCGGATGCTAAACCAGAAGCGCCAAAGCAGTTTAAACCATTAACACCAGAAA
>JBILET010000328.1:0-2724 GCA_044351935.1 Bdellovibrionota bacterium | reverse complement strand
ATAACCTATTGTACGGAGAGGGTATTAGTCATGACCTCATTAACCTGTTATCACGTATAGGTTATAATTGCGAAAAACTAGTGACATCTTCTATTGATGAATTTTCTATAATCTTAATAGGGGAATCTGAATTTCAAAAAAATCAAGAATTGAGAACCAACGCTCAAAATCCTTTAATCGTTATTTCTGACGAATACGAGCGAGGTACAATATCTCGTTCAGAATTAAGCAAATCTAATATTTGGTATATAAATAATAAATTCGACAATGAAGATATATTATTACTTGTTGCTAAGGCATGTATCTTCAAAGAGCTACAAACCAATATCTCTAACATTCAGATGGCTTTGCTATCATCAGATGAATGTCAGGATATTGTAGCTGTATCAAGTGCAATGAAAGATATTATTGAAAAATCAAAGATTCTAGCAGGATATGATTCTACAATACTCATTACAGGTGAAAGTGGCACTGGCAAGACTATGTTAGCAAACCATATTCACAATATTGGTCCCAGGTGTAATGCCCCCTTTTTATCTATAAATTGCGCTTCAATGCCCCGTGAGCTACTAGAATCTGAACTTTTTGGACATGAAAAGGGAGCATTTACTGGTGCATATCAGACAAAAATGGGGATGCTAGAAATAGCTGACGGTGGGACTGTTTTCTTGGATGAGATAGCAGATCTTCCATTAGGACTTCAAGCAAAATTACTTTCAGTGCTCCAAGATAAAGTGATTCGTAAAGTTGGTAGCAATAAAGGGAAAAAAATAAACATTCGAATCATTACTGCTACAAACCAAGATCTTGAGGTTCTAGCGAAGAAGAAAGAGTTTAGAGAAGATCTTTTCTTTAGATTAAATGTAATTGCTCTAAGAGTACCGCCTTTAAGAGAAAGACAGGAAGATATAAAAAAATTAGTCGAAAATATTACCAAGCGGTTATGTATTCGTCTCAATAAACCTAATGCAACTATTACTTCGCAAGCGTATGAACTAATCAACAATTACAAATGGCCTGGAAATGTCCGCGAACTTGAGAATGTATTAGAAAGAGCGATTGTATTTTCTGAAAAACAAACCCTTTCAATTGAGATACTTAAATCATATTTATTACTTGATGGTAGCACCATTTCTAGGGAAGAATTTAATTTTGCAGGTTGGAAAATAAAAGACTTAGAAAAGAAAGCTATTTATGACACCCTAAAGTCAAATAACAATGATAAAAATAAGACAGCCAAAGAACTCGGAATAAGCTTAAAGTCGCTGTATAATAAAATAAGTTCTTTTAAAATTACTCTCCCCTAATTTGTAGCTTCTGCATTATATTTGTAAAATTTACGAAATTAAGTCTAAACCAAAAAGACTTATTCATTTGAAATCATTCAATTTTTTGCTTGGTATCAATTCTGCATACTTAGTTCTGCATGGATGCCAGCTTAATAAATAGAATCATTAATGCAGTACTTAATTCTACTTCATCCCTACTTGGAGTAAAGCCATTAATAGGAAAACCATGTGTAAAAAAAACTTTAGGGTGTGAAGATCTAAACTGCCTCATACCGATATCAGTAAGTTCCAGAATAGCAGGATACATATGTATCAGTCTCGATAGACGGTCAATTGAAAAGATTAAAAATCTCTTAAAACAAGAATCAGAAATAGCTGCGATTAAAAAATTAGCAGGATTAGTTATCGAAGATATCAAAGATATTATCGACCTAAATAATAAATACAACAAAGTGGATGGACTTTTGATTATCACAGAAGGTCAAGGTTTGCCTATTGAAAAGTTTGAAGGGCACACAATTTCTATGCCTATGCATAACAATGATTTTGAGTTAAAACTAGAAATAAATTTGTATTCAATAAATTGACTACCAAAGTCTGCAAACGATGGAAGCTGATAATATAAAAGAGCTTAAATCAGTTTATAAAAAAGATCATGAAAAATTTGTCCTTGAGCTAAAGGTTACGCCAGACAAAATGAAAATGTTCTTAGATTTAGTTCCTCACTTAACACCAGTAGTATTTTTTGATGATATAATGAATATTTTAACTGGAGCATTTCCAACGACTGTCTTTGATAAGCGTGTAGTGTCTGATGTTGTAAGTCTTATAGGCCTTGGAAAACCTATCCTTAATAGACGTGTATCAGTCGGCACTGAGCCTACTAATGGGAATGATGGAAAGATTCTACTATTGGTAAGACCGTATAATGGCGTCGGCGAGCAAGATCAGAGAGAAGATATCAAATTCTCTTTCAGCCAAGTGCATTTATTTGACAATATATCTGAGGAACGAGTAGTAGCCAGGTTATATCCACCAAAATCTGGCAAAGATGGTCTGGATGTCCTTGGTAATATAATTAAAGCCAAGGCGGGAAATACCGTAAAAATATCTTTAGATAAATCATTAGTTATACAGCCATCAAACAATACCGATGATTCTGAAAGTTCTTTTGAAAATATAATTGCAAAAAAATCTGGACTACTCATTAATGAAAGTAGTCAGTTAAAAATATCAGAGGATTTAACTATAAAAGGAAATGTAGATTATCATACGGGAGATATAGATTTTATAGGTCGTATTATAGTTAATGGAAATATTCAACCAGGCTTTAAAGTAAAAGGATCAAAAGGGATTCTAATTAAAGGAGACTGTCAAAAAGCAGTATTAGATTCGCAAGATGGTGATATCGAAATAAAAGGCTTCTGTGTAGAAT
>JBILET010000329.1:0-2724 GCA_044351935.1 Bdellovibrionota bacterium | reverse complement strand
AACCTTGGTTTGTTAAGAATGAAAATGAATTCGAAGAAAGACGAGCATACTCTGAGGATAATGATAAAAAACTAAATTGGTCGACAGTTGGTAAAATTATTCCCATAGATAAGGTTATCAATGAAATTTCCACTAGTAGAATATTTCGAATGCGCGGAGATTTATGGGAAAAAGTCTAACAACTTATAAGAAGTAAGTTATCTATCTTTGATATCCATTATCCTCAAAGAATATTTGATTCCATTTTGCTTTGCATAAAAGTTTTTAATTTATCAATTAGTCGCTCTTCGATTTGACGAATACGTTCTTTACTAATTCCAAACTTATCTGAAAGCTCTTGAAGGGTCATTTTTTCTTCGCTTAGAAGTCTTCCGTGAAATATGGCAAGTTCTTTTTCGTTTAAACTTTTAGCAAATTCATCAAAATGTTTTTTAACTAACTCTTGACCTTCTTTTTCGGCAAGGAGTTCCTCTGCGGTGGAATTTTGACTAGGTAATATAGATAGTAGATCCCCGTCACTATCATCATTAATAGGTGTATGAACACTTAAGTCACTGCCAGATAACCTTTGTTCCATCTCGATAATTTCATTTTCTTTAACATCGAGTTTCTCAGCTAGTAGTTTTGGAGTAGGGAAAAAACCAGCTTGTTCTAGCTTTGCTTTTTCTTTTTTTAAGTTAAAAAATAATTTTCTTTGTGCTTGAGTAGTTCCAATTTTTACTAATCTAAAGTTTGCGATTAAAAATCTTACTATGTAAGCTTTAATCCACCACATTGCATATGATGGAAGTCTTACGTCCCTAAATGGATCGAAATTTTTAACGGCTTCCATAAGGCCCATATTGCCTTCCTGTATAAGATCCAACATATTTTTTGCTGCGTTCTGATATTCACGAGCAATTTTAATTACTAACCAAAGATTACTTTGCACTAGTTGTTTAGCAGCCTCTAGGTCATGTTCTTTTACGTATCGTATTGCTAAATTTTTCTCTTCGTCTTTAGTTAAAATCGGAATTTTTTTAACTTCTTGCAGATATAAATTTAACGGGTCGTATCTAGTAATTCCAGTTGACGCTGGCTCGATATCTACTTGTTCTTCTACTAGATCTTCAATGATATCTACTGCATCGATATCAGATTCATCTTTGGACAGGACCTCGGGTATTAAGACATCGGGCGTTTCTATAGGCGAGTCATTCACCTTTTCTAAATTTTTTGGAGTGGATTTCTTTTTCCCCTTGGCCATACAGTAATAAAATTATGAATTATTTTAACTGTTTAGGGAAACGCTGTTAGATTCGCAAGATAAATTGCTCAAAAAATTCAAGATTTCGGCATTTTTGGTCGATCCTCGTAGCGAAGGCTACGAATGATTCCTAATTTAGGGGATCGCTTATTTTTTACCAATGAGTCAACGACTAGGAGAGCTACTTACACGCGCTGGTAGAGTTACGCATGAGCAACTGCAAATGGCTGCAGATCAGCAACGCTTGGCCGGCGGGGGGTTTATTGGTTCATATTTGGTGCAAAATGGAGTCCTATCAGAAGAAGAACTTGCGGCAACTATAAGCGACGAACTTGGCGTATCAATTATAGAATTAAAAGATTTAAAAATTGAGGACTCTGTATTAAGTCTTATTCCTCAAAATATTATTAACAAACACAATCTTCTTCCAATTATTAGACAAGATTCAACTCTAACAGTGGCCATGATTGATCCATCAAACATGGTTGCATTAAATGATGTTAAATTTTTAACTGGTCTTGATGTAAAAGTAGTTGTTGCAAAAGAGAGCGAATTAAAAAAAACATATAAAAAACATTTTGAACAACAAACTGAACTAGAACAAATAGATCAAGGTAACGATAATCCGCCAGATAGTTTGGGTTCTGAAAACATAGTAGACAGCAATTTAACTTCCGAAGATTTACCACAGGATTATAATAATCAAGCTGAAGTTGATGAAGATAACTACGTTTATCAGCCTGCGGATTCTGGGGTCATAAAACTTGTAGATGCAATATTAACTGATGCCATTAAAAAACGAGCATCTGATTTGCACTTTGAGCCCTATGAAAAATCCTTCAGGATTAGATATCGAATAGACGGAATTCTTTACGAAGCATTAAATCCATCATTGAAAGTAAAAAATCCTATCATCGCTAGATTAAAGATGATGGCTAATCTAGACATAGAAGAAAATAGGGTGCCTCAAGAAGGATCAATAAAGCTATTATTATCGCAAGATAACGAGCTTGAGTGTAAGATAAATGTTTTACCAACATCTTTTGGCGAGAAACTTGTAATAAAATTTTTCGATCGTTCCAATTTACACAATGACATAGCAAAGCTTGGGTTTGAACCGTCACAATATCAGCTTATAAAAAAATCAATATATAATTCAAATGGTTTAGTGGTCGTTTCGGGGGCGTCAGGTTGTGGTAAAACTACTACTCTTTACACGATGCTCTCGGAACTAAGTACTAAGGGATTAAATGTAACTACAATTGGAGAGTCTATACAAAGTTATTTACCTGGAATTAATCAATACCAAATTAACAATGAAATTGGATTAAATAATTATTCATTACTTAATGTTTTATTGCGTCAAGATCCTGATGTGATAATGATGGAAGACTTATCTGATAGGCAGACATTGGAATGCGCAATAAAAGCATTCGATTCTGGGCATTTAGTTCTATCAACACTAAATACAAGCGATG
>JBILET010000326.1:0-2747 GCA_044351935.1 Bdellovibrionota bacterium | reverse complement strand
GCTTGCAATAATATTTACAGAACTAAGAGCAGAATCAATAAGACTAAAAAGAAATACACAAATTACTTTTACAAATGATGCAATAAATTGGGACTACTATAATGATGGTACTATCGATGGAACTTACCCACTGGCATCAGGGGTGACGTGGCAAACGTTGCCTAATCCAATCATTATTAATGGCTTTGGGCTTGTTCGAGCCGCAGTTACAGACCTAACTCTTACACTAGAAGCTGGAGGGATATCTTCATCTATTAATATAAATATGAATGGACATATCTCGTTATGATGAATAAAAAAAGACATAAACAAGCAGGCTTTGCAATTGTTGAAAGTTTAGTTTCGATTGCATTAGTTGGGATTGCAATGGTTGGAGTAACTTCTCTAGTTATAACATCTGTCAATGCAAATACATCGTCACGTGGCTATACCGCTTTAATTGCTGATGTTAATTCAATAGTAGATGAATACAGAAATTCTAGCTTTCAAACTTTACTAGCGAAGTTTAATTCGAATCCCATCGCAATTACTGACGGTCAAGTTGTAGTAGAAACTTCCACAAGCGAAGCGGCTAAAGCAAATTACACTACAAGACTTATTGCATTAAAATCCACCGCTGGCGCAGTACCAGAGGCCATTCGTATTGAAATTAATGCTACTCAGCGACGCGGAACATTTAACAATTCAACGTTTACATTTCAAACTTTATTAGCACCAACCAGTTAAGGAAACTAATCAAAGTGAAATCAAATCGCTTCAATCAAAACGGTTTTTCAGTGCTAGAGCTTCTGGTAAGCATGTCGATTTTTGCTGTTGTAAGTGCTGGTATTGTTACATATATAAGCGACACACTTGGCCGCGTTGGAATAGAAACTAAGGCAGCATTAGTCACTCAAGAACTAAAAAGCGCTATAGGAATAATGCAAAGTGAACTAAGAATGGCACAATCAGCTTCGCCCTATAATGTAGGAATCGATCCATCAATTGTTACTTGCAGAACTGCATTACAAGCAACACCTACTACAGTAAGATTTATAGCATCGTATGACGATGCTACAGCAACTAACGGCACACGTACTTATTACATAGGATACGAGTATGATGTCACCACCAATACTTTATACAGAGGCGAAGTAGCTACAGGCTCTGTTTCATCCTGCTCACTTCCCGCTACGGACCCATTATCTGTATCTGCTAGAAGAGTAATCGCTACGAATGTTACTAGAATCGATGCAGATAATAACGGCGCGATTGATAATGCGTTTACTATGAGCGGAAATCAACTGCAAGTTAGACTTGGGATTGAAGTTGATGGAGCATCGGGGCTAACGGTAGCGCATCAAGTGTCTACTAATATTCAAGTAAGGGTTTCATAACTTATGAACATTACAAAAACCCATACTAATTATCGCAGAAATAAACAACAAGGATTAGCTTTGCCGACTGCACTAATTCTATTGATGGTTATTTCAATTGCAGGCTCATTATTTACCAAAACTTCCATTCGCAACTTAAGTATATCTAGACAGGATGAAGCTATAACCGACTCTTATCAAGTATCAGAAGGTGCGTTACACCAAATGATTGGACAAATGTCTTCAAAATCACATTTATGGAGAGAAAAAATTCCACTAGCAGCTTATCCTGCAAATTACACTGAATACTCTCAGCTAAGTTACGGCGCATCGAATGGTATCCCTACTTGCTCGGGTGCTCACTGTATTAGGAATCTTTACCCAACAGGTGGCGGTTTGATAAAAAATTTTGGTCCAGTAGGTGGCGATGGTGATTTTGTCGATTCAACAAAAAACATCTGGGAACAATTAGATAGTTCATCGCTACCTGATCCAGATGTGACATTAAATAGCCAACAGGGTTTTGTTCAGGTTGAAAGACTTGATGAATCTAACCCAACTGGAGCAAACCTGGGGGCTGAACTTACTAACAATCCAGCAGGGGGAACTGCTGCAAAAAGCATTAAGTTTCGCTTAACAGGCAAAACTTATCGCGAAATGGGTGCTAGGACTGGGGAATCAACTATTGTGGTGGTGGCAGAGTTGCCAGCAACATAAATAGAGTGGTCTGTTAACGGGTCGGTGATTTAAGATACTTTTAGTCTATGGCGCAAATAAATATATCATTTCATAAAATCTTGGCTTCTCTTTTTGCATTTTTTCTATGCTTATCGATGAGTCATAAATCTTTAGGACAAGCAGAGATACCTGTTCTTGCTGATTCACCGGGCAATCCACAGGTAATGATGTTAATTGATGACTCGGGATCCATGAATGCTGTTATGGAGCATCCGGAATTTGATGCCACAAGTGCCGTAGCAACTAATACTAGCCTAGAAATCCCTTCGATAATTTTTAGACTCGAAAGTGGCTCTGCTGCTCCCGCTACATCTCATACATTAAGACCAGTTTTAATAGAAATTAATGCAAGATTTTCTAGTTCTGGATCTGGAACTGGTATTACTCTTGGAACCACTAAAACATTATCGAATTATTCAACAATTCCGGTTGTTACATATGCGGGTTGCATAAATACTTCTGGTAGCTTAACTAACTGCCCTACTCCAGGAGCATCAACGCCTCAATCAGGGACAAATGCTTTTAAGATTTTTAACGATTATAATATTGTTGGTAACTCTATATTCACAGTAGCAAATCTTGCAAAATATAGTGGAACGACTGTAACTGATTCAAGCGGCCACGAATATCTTTATACCCTTTACCGCAAAGAAG
>JBILET010000325.1:0-2748 GCA_044351935.1 Bdellovibrionota bacterium | reverse complement strand
AACGTCTGCGCTCGGTCGTGTAGACTTAACGCCCAAGCAGATCTTGCTGCCGATATTATACTTTCGGCTGTTATTTTTCGCTTTGGAAGTGATTCAAACAACTTGAGTGCTTCATAATGCTCACCTGCGGAAGTCTTAATCTGCACGGATATCGCTTCTTCTGCATAGACTGATTGCGCTAGACAGACAGCTATAAAAAGTGAAACTAGGATTAATATTATTTGTTTTGCTTTTTGTCGCATAAACTAGACTTTAGAAAGTTTATATAGTTATCCTAATTCAACTGTTGCAAACGAAGCCGAGTCATAATCACAAAAATCTTCTTCTCGGTGATTATCTATGTTGATAACTTCAATCTTAGATTCCAATCCTTTCTTTTTAATCTTCTCGACTAATGTAGTGCGATTTAAGCCTAGAAGTTTTGCCGCAGCTTTTTTATTTCCTTGAGTACGATCTAGTGCTTTAGCAATTAATGTATTTTCAAACTGTTCTACTAAATCATTAAAGTTTACACCTTCGCTTGGAATTTCAATCGGAGTAATATCAGATGCTAATGGAGACAACTCATTCTTGAAGCTGTTTGCGATTTTAACAGGCTTTGGAGTATTCTCATCAAAAAAGTAATCTGGCAAATCAGACATACTTAATGCGGGCCCATCAGCTAGTATCGCAAGACGTTCCATTAAATTTTCTAACTCACGGATGTTTCCTGGCCACGGATAATTGCTTAACTTATCCATTACATCTGATGGAATTTGCAATGCATTTGACCCGTTTTGAGCCGCAACTCTTTCTAAAAAGAAATTACTAAGCAATTCAATATCAGAGCCCCTATCACGCAGTGACGGTAATTCGATTGGAACTACTTGTAATCGATAATATAAATCTTCTCTAAATCTTCCTTGTCTTACTTCTTCACGAAGGTCTTTGTTAGTTGCAGCAATTACTCTAACGTTTACTTCGATTGATTTAGTTGAGCCAACAGGCTCGATTATTCTTTCTTGTAGAACCCTTAAAAGCTTTACTTGAAGCTTAGGAGACATTTCTCCAATCTCATCAAGAAGAATTGTTCCGTTATCTGCTAATTGAAATCTTCCAACTTTATTTTGAACTGCGCCTGTGAACGCGCCTTTTTCATGTCCGAATAATTCGCTCTCTAGGATTTCTTCTGGTATTGCTCCACAGTTAACTGGAACTAACTTTCCAGATCTTCCACTTGCTTTGTGTATTGCTCTAGCTACAAGTTCTTTACCAGTTCCACTTTCACCTAGAACTAGAACTGTACTGTTTGATTTAGAAACTTTATTTATCAGTGAAAATACTTTTTGCATTAGTGGCGATTCACTAATGATGCCCATGTATGCGGCTTGACGAATTTTTACACTATTTGAAGTAAATCCTGACATAACGGTTTGCACTCCTTTGCGTTCCGATTAATCTTTATAGCTAGTCGCCTTTTGCAAGGATAAGACCAAGTCAGGCAATCCTTGCCCAAATGATCTGCCCCAGTGTCAACAAACTGCGCATAGCTATATAACTGATGAAGAACTGTCGGGTTTTTGACCACAAGATTTGTAACGACTTTGTAAAAAGAATTATCCCAGTCGTTCGAACCTAAAATTTCGCTAAAGTTTGTACAAATATGCGCCGACAAGCGCGCAATTTTTAGACAGTGCGTTCAATTTTGTACGAAAAATTCTTACTCTTCAGATGGTGTTTCTTCGTCATCTTTCCAAAGAGGATAACGAACAGAGTATCTAGGATCGTCGTAAATCACTTGAACAGCTTTACGAGTCTCGACACTAACAAATAGCGGAGCTTTTAAGTTAAGTGTTGTTTGTTTTGGATCGGGCCTAATAGTTACAATTAGCAGTATCGCATACTCATCTTCAGGCTTAAATGAAACGTGAGGATCATTTGTTGGTGGTTTAAGATCAAGTTGTTTTCCGAATTCAAAACCGTCCACTACAACAAAAGCCAGCGTCTGATCATCGACACTTTGAAGCCACGAAAACGGAGGCTTATGCTCAACCATGATAAAACGCTTAGCCGCAGGGAATCCAATTAAACCAGTTGGAAATTCAATAATACTATCAGCTGGAACAGTTAATGGACCAAAACGGCTACTAGGAACTTCAATCCAAGCACGATTAGGATCTTGTTGGCCATCCTCTGGGGCGTCAGGAGATTTAACCTGTTTGTACTTTGGCTCTTCGTCAGTCATTACTTCTTACTCCGCTTTGTGACATCCACGCCGACTTTTGCTGTAGTTAACTGACCTAGAGGTGATTTTGGAGCTACCTTGACATTCATCGCCGCCGCTAAACCTTCTAAATCTTGCATACCTTGACTTTGCGCAGCTTCAAGGTTTTCTGCTTGAATCTGATCGAAAATTTCTTGTCGATAGACTTTTACATCCCTAGGAGCATCAATTCCTAAACGAATCTGATTACCCTTTATTTCTACAAAGGTAACTTTGATGTTGTCGCCTATGACGATCGCTTCACCAGGTTTTCTTGTTAGTATCAGCATCTCGTGGTTGCCTTCCGTGGCGTACTAAAAGTATTCCGTTAATATTATAGTAGAACAGAGAAAATTAGATGCGCGCAATACTATTTGTGTCGCAACGCATACACAGGTTTAAATATAATCCAGGATTGTTAGCCTTAATACTTGCGTACTGACAGTATAAGAAGCTTGCAACGCTGTTTGAGCCTGGGACAAGTTGGTAGCAGCTTCCAATACCTC
>JBILET010000323.1:0-2772 GCA_044351935.1 Bdellovibrionota bacterium | reverse complement strand
AAGATCAAGTTATTATAAAAGATAACAAAATACCTTTTACTGAAGTTCTTATTGATACAGTGGTCATACACCCAGGCTTAATGCCTAAACAACTTGATTCATTATTATCAACTTCAATAGGTCATGGTGTAATAATTCGAGGCTATGGTAGCGGTGCTATTCCTGAAGATCTTTTACCGATTGTTAAACACCACGCATCAAATAAGCCAATTTTAGTTGATACCCAAGTTCCCCTTCGTGGTAGCGGAGGAGCCAAATATGAGGTTGAAGAATCAGTGTTAAGAGCTGGAATTATGACCGCACAGGGCCTAAGTCAAGCAATGGCACTAAATGCGTTCAGAATGGTGCTAGCAGAGCATGGTTGTACTGTGCAGGCCGTTAAGCAAGCTTGGATGGATGTTCTAAGTAGGTGGGGTAGTGGCCCAATAATGCCCCCACAACAGCAGGCTGTAGGCTGAATTGATTAACTACTTTTCTGCTGTAAAATAGTTGTCATGAGCAGTACCGTTACAGCGCAAATCAATCAACTACATAAAGTAATATCAGAACCATCTTCACTCTTAGATCGTTGGGATGTTGCTTGTGACAAGCCTGGAACAACAACCGAATCCCTTGATCGAATCTATGCAGACCCCAGTTTGTTAGCAGTTGGTAAACCACAATTAATACCAGGTACATGTGATCTAATAATTGATATTGGAGGTACTGGTACTAAATACAGTATCAGAACAGTTGCAGAAGACGGTCAAACTGTCACTTGGACAAAACCTGTTGTAATACTAAACGAATCAATTCAAACAGAAGCTGAGCAACAAAACTCAGATTTTTTGTTTGATGGCTACTTGCAAGTAGTAATGAAAAAAATTATCCAAGATCTAAAAATTGATCCACATGATGTTATTGGATTAGGCGTCATATGGAGCAACAGAATGGATCCAATCGATCTTGATCCAATTGAAAATGAAGGATTATTTGGAATAGGAGCCGTAGTTCCAATAGATTGCGAGTTCTCTAAGGGGGAATTTTTTACGACCGATGGAAAACTTCAAGGAAAAGATATTTCTAAAATCATACTTAATGCAGCAGAGCAAGCTGGATTCGATAATGTTACTACAATTGCAATATCTAACGATACTGTTTTTACTGCTAATGCTATTCCAAATGATTACTTATCTGAGTATCCAATAAAAAGTGTTGGTGGCTTAATCGCATCAACAGGTACCAATACAACTGTACTTATTGATTCACTTCTTAGGAATGCAGAGTGTGGAGTAGGTTTACATATCCCGGACCAATATCTTACGCATATAGAAAAAACATTTATTCATAATTTTGATGGTCATGTTGCTAACTTAAAAGAATTGGGAATCTTTAACTGGTTTAAAGATTTCAGAGGTGTTTATGAATTTGAAGATGCTCCAAACATCGCTGGTCTTAGAGCACAAGAATTAACAGGAGGAGGTTTTATTCCAGGTTGGTTTGCGCTTAATTTGGCCTATCATTTAGGACTTTTTGATGACAATAATCCTATAACTTCAATTTCTAAATTTAGCTCTTTTAGTAAGAATTTAACTAGTAAATTAGTGATGGACTTGGCTGAGGGTAAGAGCTTAGATGCCCTTGATGTCTTAGACATTCCATCAGATAAAATTGATTCAATAATAGAGCTTGCTAATGCCTTTGCAACACGCACAACGACAATTATCGCGATGCTTACTGTAATTTCTGGTCGTGAACCAAATTTAATTAAAGGACAAGAGCATATCCAATCTGTTATTGTCCAAGATAGCCAAGTGCTTCGAGGACGTAGCCAGTTTCAGAATTTGTTAGATGATATCGTATATAATGAAACTTTTGGCGACATACAGGCTCTTCCTGTGCAAGAAGTTAAGGTTGCAGATTCGGTTGTTTCTGTCCCATCGATGGGTGCGGCTAATACATTAGATATATTACGAGCAAATTTCTTGCTCTGGTAATAAATTACGATTAAGGTTTAGGGCATGAAATTACTTAAACCGATTTTTTTCTTTTTATTCTCTATTCTAATTGCTGGATGTAACGCCAAGGAAGCAATAGACGATATCATTGATACAGTTGACGTAGAGCGAAAGCCTATTCAAAAAAGTATTACCGGACTAAATGCATTTGCAAATGATTCTAGATTTGGAACATCCTCCTCACAATTTGCCGAGGTAAAAAATACTCTTGGACTGCGATATGTCAGAATACTTATGAATTGGGACAATGGTGCACAATCATCTCCTAACAGCGCTTTAAATTTCTCTTTTTATGATTCCCTGATTGCTGCAGTTCCAAGTGGTGTTGAGGTATTAATAGTAACTACAGAAGTTCCATCATGGATGAGTAACAGCGCTAATTGGATTGATAATAACCCAAGAACTACTTTTGTTCAGAAATGGCTTCGTCCTCTGGCTCAGCGATATTCTGCAAATTCTAAAGTCAAAGCAATACAAGTATGGAACGAGCCAAACATGGCCTCAAATGCCGACAATCAGGTTATGGGTTTTGTTGACTCTCCCGAAAACTATGCACAAATGTTAACACTTGCATCAAGCACAATTAAACAAGTTGCTCCATCTATTAAGGTTGTTAATGCTGCTACTACGGCTATAAATCAAAACTTTCCCTCGTCTCTTGATTACAACAAAGTGATGGTATCAGCAGGTGTACTAGATGCCGTTGATATCTTTGCAATTCATTACTACGGTGAACAATTTGAGCGTGTTGTGCAGGGTGGTGGGGTTCGTGATT
>JBILET010000324.1:0-2772 GCA_044351935.1 Bdellovibrionota bacterium | reverse complement strand
TTAACGCGACATGCGGTGACAATCCAGCAAGAATCGTTGGGGAGTTTTGTAGTCGATTTACTTGTATCTCTAATTTAGATATCTCGTTTTTGATTAAATCAACTGATCTAGTAAAGTTTGATTCATGTGGCGCTAATTCAACTTTAACATCTATTGTGCCTGATACGATTGAACTTCCTGCAAAAATTGGATCACCTTTGCCCTTGATACAGAATCTACTTTGACCGCTTGCAAGCCTTTGCTCGACTTCTGCTACTCCACTTAAAACCAAACCATCGGCATAAACATTTTCGTCAGGATGAAACCGAACTATGTCTCCTACTTTTACTGAACTAATTAATATTTCACGCTCTGCAAAAGCTAGGTTTGGGTCCAAAAGAACAGCTTTATCATCAGATTGATAAGTCACTAAAAGACAATCATCTAAAAGCCATTCTCGTGCTAACTTGGATGCAACCTGAGAAGCAACTAATAACGAGCAAAAAGATACAAAAAGAAATTGATTCCAATTTGCCTGTTCAAAGACCAATTGCTGAATAAATATTGATGCAACAAAAGCTAAAGCAACAGCACCAATTGATTGCAACCTTACGATAAAAGGCTGGGTTAGTGTTGTGAAAAAAATAGTAAATATCGATGAAGTACCAACCAATATTAGCGCAGGTACATAATCTAAATAAAAAAGACCTAATGCAACGCAGAGAAGCTGCCATGCAAGTAATGCATTAGGTGGGATTTGAAATGAACTTGCACCAATTGCATTTTCGATGCGACTTAAATTCGCATCAAATGGTGCAATATCAAATTCAGAATCAGAAGATATATCTATACTTACAGAAGAGTGTTGTGTTGATGGAGTTTCATCCATCAAATCGAACTTGAGGTTTCGGGCTTTTTCTTGAGCCACGATCTCTTACTCGCAAAAACTAATTGGCAGCAGGTGCGCTGTCAGTTGAAGCCGCGACGTCTTGTCCTACTACGTACTTTTTCTTTAACTTTGATAGTTTCTTATCTGCAAATACGACGTGCTTTCTAGCAACGGGGTCATATTTTTTAAGGCTTAATTTTTTTTCGCCTTTATTTTTCTTTTTATTTTTTCTATTGCAGTAGAAATACCCTGTACCTGCTGACGATACTAAGAATGTTGTTTCTTTATTTGCCTTTGCCATAGCTTGAAAACTTTTAATTACAAAAAAGACGAATTCTCACAAATAATGATAAACAAATTTGTGGCGCCTAAAAGGTTAAAATGATTAGTGATATTACAATTAAAAGGTCCTTTGGTCAAATTGACCTAAATAAAAAAAAACCGATTAGAACCCTATGTTTAGGTTTTTGAAAATATTAGAATGTACCCCTGCTAACTACTTAATCTCAGGAGAATCTTGCTATGCCGAGTACGGATAAAACCCCTTTTCTGGAGCCTCGTAATACTTTAGGAATTGCGGCACTAACGCTTGCTGGAGGAGCTGCTGTGGCTGCTATTGTGGCTAAGAAAAGAAGCCAAACTTCGTCGATATCCGGCTATGCAGTAAAACGGACTATCCAAGATCATAAACCAGAGGAACCCATCTATATATTGCTTGGAGGTCAGAAAATTAATGACGAATTTCATAAGACTTTAGATAGTTGGCTATCAAAATTCCGCATTGCAAGCCCAGCTAAAGAAGTCCCTGATCCAATTCTAATGGCATATTGCGTCTCGGTATCAGAATCTGTTAGCTCAGATATAGAAAAGACTGTTTCACAAGCTATTGACTCAAATAGATCTAAAGTTACAAGAATGGCTAAAGAGTTGTCTGATATGATCGCTGAATCAACCAAACATAGCAATCGAATCATAGTTCAATGCTATCAGGGAACCGAAAAATTAGGTCAAAAAGCCCTTATGTTACTTCCTGCTGATATACGGGCTAAAGTTGAGTTACTTTCCCTAGGCGCGACATTGAAATAGACTTCTTATCTAGGATGTCTATATTTGAACAATTAAAATCAGCTGGTCTAGTGCAAGATGTCTCTGACGAGGCAGAAGCTAATAAATTAAAAGCTAACGATAGATTCTATGTGGGATTCGATCCTACTGCAGTTAGCTTGCAAGTTGGCAATCTTGTTCCGCTGATAGTTTCTATTAAATTAGCAAAAGCTGGTCTTCACCCATTTATTCTTTTTGGAGGATCAACAGGAGCAATCGGAGATCCTTCTGGGCGCTCTGCAGAAAGAAGCTCTCTTTTAGATCGAGACACTATTGAAAAAAATATTGCCCATCAAACAAATCAAGCAAAAAAACTTTTTTCGTACGTAAATGTTTCGCCCACTTTTGTTAACAATTTTGAATGGACAAAAGATGTTGATGTAATGACTTTTTTAAGGGATGTAGGAAAGCACTTTACTGTTAACTACATGATCGCCAAAGAAGTCGTAAAAAATCGCCTTGCAGGTGATGGGATTTCGTATACAGAATTTAGCTACATGCTTCTTCAGGCGTTTGATTTTTTACATCTATATCAAAATCATAGTGTAAGAATGCAAATTGGAGGAAGCGATCAGTGGGGCAATATCACTGCAGGCCTTGAACTTATTAGAAGAAAACTTGGCGAAAACAACGCACTTGCATTTTCAATCCCTCTTCTAACAAATAGCGAAGGAGTTAAGTTTGGTAAAAGCGCTTCTAGCGGCACTATCTGGCTAGATCCTAACTTAACTTCCCCCTATGCTTTTCATCAGTTTTGGCTTAACACTCAAGACTCAGATGCGTTAAGGTATTTAAAGATA
>JBILET010000322.1:0-2778 GCA_044351935.1 Bdellovibrionota bacterium | reverse complement strand
CAAGTATATCAAAACTGGGAGCTGTGCATTGCTGATGACTGCTCAACTAATAAAGATTTAATTCATTACTTAAAAGAATTATCCACTAAAAGCTCCCAAATTAAAGTACACTTTCGATCTACCAATGGCCATATCTCTGCAGCCAGTAATGATGCATTAACTATGGCAACCGGTGAATATATTGCTCTTTTAGATCACGACGACGAACTAAGACCACATGCATTATACATGAATGCTGTTGCTATCAATCAAAATCCAAATTTAAGTTTGATTTATAGTGATGAAGACAAAATTGATGACAACGGTATTAGGTTTAATCCCTACTTTAAGTGCGACTGGAATCCTGAATTATTCTTACAACAAAACTATATCTGTCATTTGACTGTCTTAAGAACAGATTTAGTTCTTAAAGTTGGCGGTTTTAGACTTGGCCTAGAAGGCTCTCAAGATTGGGATTTATTTTTTAGAGTATTGGAACAAATTCCGGTTGAACAGATTCATCATATACCATTTATTTTGTATCACTGGAGGGCGACTCAAGGCTCGACTGCGCAATCTGCATCATTTAAACCATACGCACTAAAAGCTGCAAAAGTAGCTGTAGAAGATCACTTAAAGCGTTCAAATGTAAATGCAAAAGTACAACTGTTAGAAGGCATCAATCAAGTTCGTGTTAAATATTCTTTACCAGATACTCATCCTAAAGTTTCGATAATAATCCCTACAAAAGATCAAGCAGAAGTATTAACCAGATGCGTTACTAGTATTATCGATAAAACTACATATGATAATTTTGATATCTTGATCGTTGATAATAACAGCCAAGAAAAATCTACATTCGAAGCATTTGCTGCCCTTGAAGGAACTTACAAAAATATAAAAGTCATCAAAGATAGTGCACCTTTTAATTTTTCTCGTATTAATAACGACGCTGCTAAACAAACTAACGGCCAATTACTTGCGTTTTTAAATAACGATCTTGAAGTTATTACACCAGAGTGGTTATCCGAAATGGTTTCCTTGGCAGTTATTGCCCAAAATGGCGCAGTTGGTGCAAAACTTTGGTATCCAAATGATTTGTTGCAGCATGGTGGAGTAGTACTTGGAATTAACGGTGTTGCAGGACATGCTCATAAGGGTCAACCTAAAAAACATTTTGGTTATTTTAATCGCTCAATTTTAACTCAAAATTTTTCTGCTGTTACTGCTGCCTGTTTAGTTGTAAGACGTGAAGTTTTTGAATCAGTAAATGGATTCGATCAGCAAAACTTATCTGTTGCTTTTAATGATGTAGATCTTTGTTTAAAAATTCGCGAAGCAGGTTTTAGAAACGTCTGGACCCCCTTTGCCGAACTTTATCATTATGAATCAATAAGCCGAGGATACGAGCATTCTCCTGAAAAATTCGATCGATTTGAGCAAGAAATTCGATTTATGAAAGAAAAATGGGGCAATACTCTTAGAACAGACCCCTACTACAGCCCTAACTTAACGATTCAACATGAGGATTTTGGATTTGCCATGCCTCCAAGAACCATAAAACCATGGGAGGCATCCATCCATGGAAATTGAAACACCTAATGAACATCAAAATGTTATTGAAACCGAAATAACAAAAGTTCGAGAAGCGATCATGCAACGAGACTTACACGTCTTGCGTGATATTCTAACCGAATTCCCTGCTGCCGACGTTGCAGAAGTTATCGAAGAACTTCATAACGATGAAAGAATAGTTGTATTCAGGGTCCTTCCTCGAGAAATCGCAAGTGAAGTATTTGCAGAACTCACAGGAGCAACACAAGAAGCTCTTCTTCACTCATTAGGAGACAGTCGTATGGCAGTTCTTCTAAATGAGATGTCAGCAGATGACCGTACAGCATTTTTTGAAGAACTACCTGCTGCTGTTGTTCGACAACTACTAAATCTTTTATCAAAACAAGATCGCCTAGTTGCAGCAAGCTTGCTTGGATATCCAGAATTTAGTGTTGGTCGACACATGACCCCTGAATACGTCATGGTCAAAGAAGACTGGTCAATGCAAGAAGTATTGGATCACGTAAGAAGATGGGGACATGACTCTGATTCAATAAATCACTTATACGTCATCAATGATAGCGGAAAATTAATCGACGATATAAGAATTCGAGAAGTACTTTTAGCTTCTCCTGAAAAAAAAGTTTCAGAACTTATGAAGCAAAACTTGGTAGCTCTTAATGCGTACCAAGATCAGGAATCTGCTGTTGAATTTTTCAAAAAATATGACAGATCAGTTTTGCCTGTTACTGACAATCAAGGAATGATGTTAGGAATTATTACTGCAGATGATATTTTTGATATCGCTGAAGAAGAAACAACAGAAGACATACATAAGTTAGGAGCAGTTGAAGCCCTAGATGATCCATTCTTAAGATTATCAGTCCTAGAGCTTGTCAAAAAACGAGCTCACTGGTTGATGATTTTATTTTTTGGCGAAATGTTAACCGCCTCAGCTATGGGTTATTACGAACATGAGCTTGCTAAATCTATTGTTTTGGCCATGTTTATACCGTTAATCATTGCAAGCGGTGGTAACGCAGGATCACAAGCATCTACTCTTGTAATTCGTGCTTTAGCTCTTGGCGAAATTCAAGTTAAAGATTGGTATAAAGTTTTAATTCGAGAGCTTCCTTCTGGATTAATGCTTGGAGCAATTCTTGGAGCACTAGGATTAATCAGAGTCTTTGCGTGGGAATTTATGTTTGATTCTTACGGAGCTGAATGGATAAATTTAGGCACAAC
>JBILET010000021.1:0-10355 GCA_044351935.1 Bdellovibrionota bacterium | reverse complement strand
AGGGACGCAGAGTATCGCAGGGTAATAAAATAAATTACCCTGCGATACTCTGCGTCCCTCTGCGGTAAAAAACTTACTACACAGCATCAATAAACTAAGATAAAAAAGTTTATTAACATAAATACTGCGGTAATATCTAATAGTTAAAAACTAATAATTTCTACACAAATATATCTTTAACTTTATCAAAGAAACCCTTATCAGAATCTTTGATTGAAGCGCTTTCGATTTCTTTTAGTTTTTCTAAAAGTTTTTTGTGCTCGTCAGTAACTTTCTTTGGAACATGGATGACAACTTTAACGTGCTGATCTCCTCTTCTTGAAGTTCCAAGAATCTGAATACCTTTATTTTTTAATCTAAAAATTTTTCCAGAAGTAGTCCCGTGAGGAATCTTCATTTTCACAGGGCCTTCTAAAGTAGGCACATTTATTTCATCACCAAGCACAGCTGTTGTATAAGGGATTGTTACTTCGCAAAAAATTTCTGCTTCATCTCGGGTGAAAACTGGATGTTGCTCAACTAAGATTTGAACGTATAAATCCCCTGTTTTACCGCCTTGTAATCCAGGCTCGCCTTCGCCGCGCAATTTTAATCTTTGACCATGATCAATTCCTGCTGGAACTTTCACACTTAATGTAGACTTAGCTTGTTGATAACCAGAACCACTACAAGTTTTACATGGATTTTTAATCATCTGACCACTTCCACTACAAGAGTGACAAGTGCGACTAATTGTGAAAAATCCTTGTTGTATTCTAACTTGGCCGGCACCTTTACACGTTCCACATGTTTCAGGTTTAGTTCCAGGTTCAGCTCCTTCACCAGAACAAGATTCGCAAACTTTTCGTTTTGCTATGTTAATCTGTTTTTCGCAACCAAATGCTGCTTCTTCAAAAGTTACTTTTAGATCGTATTGAAGATCTCGTCCTGGTTTTCCTCGGCTACCTTGTCTTGATTGCCCTTGGCCGCCAAATGCTCCACCAAAGAAAGATGAAAATACATCTCCAAAAATATCTTCAAACCCCGAGAAGTCTCCGCCAAATCCTTGGAAGCCTCCTCCACCGCCACCACCTTGAAACGCAGCATGACCAAACTGATCATATTTAGCGCGCTGATTAGCATCGCTTAAGATGGAGTAAGCTTCGGTAGCTTCTTTAAATTTTTCTTCAGCTTCTTTATTGCCAGGATTTTTATCTGGGTGAAACTCAACAGCTTTCTTGCGATAAGCTTTTTTTATCTCGTCTGCAGTTGCTGATTTAGCAACACCCAGAATTTCGTAGAAGTCTCGTTTTGACATACTGCCCTTGATGGTCGCTTAAAAAGCTCTAGCGTACCTCTTCAAAGTCAGCATCGACAACACCATCATCTTTCTTACCAGAAGATCCAGCACCATTAGTACTTGAATCCGAATCAGAAGATGAAGTACCCGATGCTCCTTGAGCTGCCGCTGCTTCTGCTGCAGCTTTTTTGTACATCCCTTCAGACATCTTATGGCTTGCCTTAGTAAGATCCTCAGTTGCAGCTTTGATAGCATCAAGTTGGTTTTCTTCAAGAGCTTTCTTAGCTTTTTCAACAGCAATGCTAATCGCAGATTTTTCATCCGCAGCAAGCTTATCACCAAGGTCAGACATTGATTTCTCGACAGAATATACTAACGAATCCAAACCGTTTCTTGCTTCTGCCAGTTCTTTTTTAGCCTTATCAGCAGCAGCGTTAAGTTCTGCATCACGAGTCATCTGCTCGATTTCTTCCTTAGAAAGACCAGAGCTTGCTGTAATCTTGATTGATTGTTCTTTACCTGTACCAAGGTCTTTAGCACCAACCGAAACAATACCGTTTCCATCAATATCAAAAGTAACTTCGATTTGCGGAACACCACGAGGCGCTGGAGGAATTCCAACTAACTCAAAACGTCCAAGAGTTTTGTTATCAGCAGCCATCTCACGCTCACCTTGTAAGCAGTGGATTGATACTGCAGGTTGGCTATCAACCGCAGTTGAGAACACTTGTGATTTTCTAGTAGGAATAGTCGTATTTTTCTCGATTAACTTAGTAAATACGCCACCTAAAGTTTCGATACCAAGGCTTAAAGGTGTTACGTCAAGTAACAGAACGTCTTTAACATCACCTTGTAATACACCGCCTTGAACAGCAGCTCCAACTGCAACAGCCTCATCAGGGTTTACGTTTTTTGAAGGCTCTTTACCAAAGATTTCTTTAACTTTAGCTTGAACAGCTGGCATTCTTGTCATACCACCAACAAGAATTACTTCGCCAATTTGGCTTGCAGTTACACCAGCATCTTGAAGAGCCATTTTACAAGGTTTCTCAAGACGACTGATTAAGTCAGAACATAAAGACTCTAACTTAGCGCGAGTCATTCTGATGTTTAAGTGTTTAGGACCAGAAGCATCTGCTGTAATAAACGGTAAATTCACATCAGTTTCAGATGCAGATGAAAGTTCGTGCTTAGCTTTTTCAGCAGCCTCTTTTAATCTTTGAAGAGCTAAAGTGTCTTTCCTAAGATCAATTCCTTGTTCTTTTTTGAATTCATCAGCAAGAAACTCAACGATCTTATGATCAAAATCTTCACCACCTAAATAAGTATCACCGTTAGTAGATTTAACTTCGAAAACTCCATCACCTAACTCAAGAATAGAGATATCAAAAGTTCCTCCTCCTAAGTCAAATACTGCGATAACTTTTTCACCTTTTTTATCAAGTCCATACGCAAGAGCAGCGGCAGTTGGCTCGTTTATAATTCTTTGAACATTAAGTCCTGCAATTTTACCAGCATCTTTTGTTGCTTGTCTTTGAGCATCATCAAAATAAGCAGGAACAGTGATAACTGCATCAGTTACTTTTTCACCAAGATAATCTTCAGCAGTTTGCTTCATCTTAGTAAGAATCATTGCTGATATCTCTTGAGCGCTCTTTGGTTCACCAGCAAGTTTTACCCAAGCATCACCATTTGAAGCTTTAGTTAACTCATAAGGAAGAACTTCTTTTGCTTTGTTAACTTCAGGAGCATCAAACTTACGTCCTATAAGTCTTTTAACTGCAAAAATAGTATTTTTTGGATTTGTTACTGCTTGACGTTTAGCAACTTGACCAACTAAACGCTCCCCACTAGGAGTCATGGCAACAACAGAAGGTGTTGTTCTGTTACCTTCACTGTTGGCAATAACAACAGGGCTTCCGCCTTCCATAATTGCAACACATGAATTTGTTGTTCCAAGGTCAATTCCGATTGTCTTTCCCATAGCTACTCTAAATTAATAAATTTTAAATCTGTTTGTATTTATTCAATAAAACTAACTACTTAGTACCGTTACTCGATTGTCTAGCGGTAAACTTTGTAATCAACAGGCGCAAACTACAAGGTAATTAAGTTCTATATTTTTGTTAATTAATCATCCCTAAAGCTGTTTTCAAGTTAAAAAACAGCAAAAATTTCAAGATAATTCAAATGCTTAAGATTCGCTTTCGGCTTTGGCTGGGCCATCGCTTACAATTACCTCACCAGGGCGAAGAAGCTTATCTTTGTAGAAAAAGGGTTTTTTGAGTTCATTAACAATCACACCTTGTGCTTGTTCGTTAGAAGGCACTTTTGCAATCGCGTTATGAATCATTGGGTCAAAGTTTTTACCGATTTGAGAATCACCGCGGATTTCCCACTTAGACAAAAGATCATTAAAGCGGCTAAAAATCATTTCGAATCCAGCTACTAATGATGCAGGATCGCTTTGTTTAAATTGCAAGGCTCTGTCTAGATCATCAACGATATCAAGAAGCTCAACAAAAATTCTTTCTCCTTGATACTTAAGTAACTCAGACCTTTCTTTTAGTGCACGTTTTTTGAAGTTTTCAAGCTCAGCCAATGCACGCAAGTACCTGTCATGATTCTCGGATACTTCGGCTTTAGCTGCAGCTAGCTCTGCTTCAAGTGCTCCTGTGTTTAAATCTAGGTCTCTATCAGCCAAAGGTGATTCATTTAAGATTTTTCCTTTTTTTGCAAAAGGATTGTTCGAAGGCGCAGAAGCCTGATTATCGTTATTTGAATTTGCCTCTTTAGCGTTGCTATTTGATGAATTTTCTTGATCCATAGCTTCAAGGCTACTACTTTCGTCAGTCATAGTGCGTACGGTATAAGGTTTATCGTGTCAAAATTCAAGAGTACACCATATATAGAAGAAGATCCATTTGAGGGAATAATTCTTCGTACGTACCCTTTTCAAGAAAACGATATAATTTTACGTGTTTTAGCGCCAATTGGCGGCAAAAGATCAATTATTGCCAAAGGCGCTGCTAAAGAAAAAAGTAAGTTTTCTGTTAATTTTGATGTGTTAGATAGTGGAGCATTTACAACACGCCGAGGAAAAGGCTCGATGGAGACACTTGTTCACTTTAAGCCTTTTCGCGCTTTGACCAAACTTAGGTCCGACTTAAACCGTTTTATAGTCACCACTACAATAGTTGAATCCTTTGATCACTTAACACATGAAGATGGTCATGACGCAACCGAACTATACGAGACATTAGGTTTAAGTTTGCGAGCAGTTGATGAAGCGGCTGATTTAAAAGAAATGCTCCGCGCTTGTTACATGGCACTTCATGCCTTATTACAACAAACAGGTTTTGCAATCCTTCAAGAAGACACAGCTCCTTCCAAAAAAAACTTACTTAAAATTCTTGATGCAATCGAATATCACAGCGAACGAGAACTGCTTAGTAAAGCTACACTAAAGGGGCTTTTAGATTTATTGAAATAACTGGGACTACTTTTTGTAACCAAGTTTAGCTAGATACTTCCTAACAGAAGCATAAGTACGATTAGTCTGTTTAGAAAATTCTCCGTAAAACGTGTAATCGAAGAAATAGCTAACTGATGATTCAAAAATATCATATTTAAATACTTTTAAGCTTACCTCGCTTTTCCTTGAATCACTTAAACCTTGATATAAGTGATCAACTTTTCCACTTTTAAGGCCATTTAGTAACAACCTGATACATTCGGTGGTAACGTGATAAGTAGAAATATTTTTTTCGCTAACTGAAGAAAATGATTGCGCTAAAAGTTTATTGATCTTCATTAATAATCTGATATGTGAAGCAAAATTACTGCTTATTGACCCAGGATTTATGGAGGTTTTTGCAAGATCATCCAGATCTATAAATTCCGATGCTATAGTTATATTTCGCGCAAGGTCATCGCAGTAGTGTACGTTGGTAGTAAACCCAGCAAAACATATCTTTAAGATACTTTCAGAAACTTGATTCATTAAAAAATTAAATAACTTCTGATCAGATGGGTTATTGCCTAATTCTTTGGCGTGAAGTTTTTTAGCATGAGCAATTAACCACTTTAACCCCTCGTAATCTTTTTGATCAGATAAATTAACAAAATCCATCAATCTAAAATTGCTACGAGCAGCGCGCACTAAAATCATCGGCTGAATATCGTTATCGATTATTCCTTGCTTTTGTAAGTCTTCTATTGAAGTAAAAATCCCATTTTTATCAGGTATGTGAGTTAATCTTGCTGTTGCAATATTTTTCTGTGTTGGAATTCCTTCATGATACCTAAATCTAAAAGACCACTTCGCCCAAGATAAGGTTGCTCAGAAAATTGATTTGGATCATGTTTTGCATCCCTTGTCTCAATATAAGTCAGATATTTAGTAATTGCCCCTGTTTGGCGAAAAAAATTTGTGGCTCCACATCCTTTTATTGTGACTACAAGCGGGATGTCATCAATTACAACATAATCATTTGCTTCTAAGACTCTTCCGCATTCATATGCAGAACTTTGAATACCAAATTCTTCTTTTAATAACTCAGGGTTATTTCGGACCTGATTCTCAAGCACTATAAATCTTAAATGTGGATCAATATTTAATTCACAAAAATCTGGATGCAAGATTTGGATTTGATCAACTTTGGGTTTAATCGTTGATTCAACATTGACATAGCCTAAAGATATACTTCGTAAAGTCCCCAGCAATTCACCGTGCGACCCTATATGCCTACTAACATTAGTAGGTTGCTGATTAGAAATGCAGTTACTATAGACTGGCACTAGAAGTATCTAAATTAAAATCTTGAATAGGACGCAATCATCCTTATCATGTCTTAATCATAGACCTTACTCAAACTTCAATAACAAAGGTACTAATACGATACAAAGCATAGAAGTTTTTTTTAATTTAGCGAAAGCGGACTCCCCGAAGGGAAAACATCCGTCCGCGAAAGCGGACTCCCCGAAGGGAAAACATGGAGCGGATTAAGGGATTCGAACCCTCGGCCTCTTCCTTGGCAAGGAAGCGCTCTAGCCAGCTGAGCTAAATCCGCACAAAGTTCACCAACATATACAAGTTTAGCCCTTTATCTGCCAAGGAACCCTTGGCAAGCCTGCTTTTACTACTTACTTTGCTTTGCAAAGTAAGAGCTCTAGCCAGCTCAAGCTAAATCCGCACATGACTTAAGAATATCGAGTTTAACTCTACGGCCCAGGAAGTCAAGCAACCCAAGACACAGTGCCAAGTAGCTCAAATGAGGGTATTCTATCCCCCTAAATCCCATGCAGATCTCGTTACAGATTATAAAAAAATTATTTAAAATTGGCGTACCAAACCGCAAAAAATCTGGCATATCTAAAAAAACCTCACAAAAGCTACTTCAAAGCGACCCCGAACTAAAATCAATTTGGGACTCAGTACAATCAAATTTTTTTCCCGATCGCTCTGATTTAAACGACTACATAGTATTATGGAGCACAAGGCAACAAAAACGTGTGTTAGCTTCGGTATCTTTGAAACAAAAAAAGGTCCGAGTCGCTAAGGAACTAAAAGATCCACAACTTAAGGAATTCCTTAATCCCCTGCTCTATCACGAAATGTGTCACGCCGTGTTAGGAGATCAAGTTGGTAAAATGAACGGAAAAAATGCATGGCACGGTCCTAAATTTAAAAAACTAGAGCAAGCACATCCGCAAATGAAACACCTAGAGTCTTGGATAAAGTCCGGTGGTTGGGCTAAAGCTGTTAGAGTGTCTCGCGGCAAAGATAGTTGGATTAAAAGATCTAAATGAATCGAAGAGAATTTTTAAAATTTGGGTTGTGCGCCAGCAGTCTTCTTATTTGCAATGATGCAAATGCATCTGTTAGCAAAAATCAGTTTGGCATTGCACCAGAATTTATAGATTTAGAATACAGATCACTACCAAAAGATTTAGATGGTTATAAAATTGGATTTATAGCCGACATTCATCTTGGAGGCTGGATGCAAGATGAAATGGTAATGTCTGCTTTGCAAATCGCAAAAGATAATAATTGTCGATTAATGCTTCTTGGAGGAGATTTAATTTGGGTTCCCAATACTCCCATTCCAAGTATAGATAATTGGTACAACAAAAAATATTTTCATAAATCTGAAGAAAAAAACTCAGAACATATCTTTAGCGGCCTATCCTCAATTCTAAAACAATTCTCATTTACCGATGGCATTCTAACTGTCTTAGGAAACCACGACAGATGGAGCAGCAATAACGCTTATCAAGAGCTATATTTATCAAAATCTACAGATGTTTTGATGAACGTACAAAAAGTATTATCAATTGGCTCATCAAGATTAAATATTTTCGGAAGCGAAGATTATTGGACTGGCATTCCTGATGTACCTAATTTTGATTCAAACCCAAATACATTTAACATACTACTAACACACAACCCAGATTTTGCATCATTTGTTTTACACAATAAGAACATAAAATTTAATTTATCATTATCAGGGCACACCCACGGCGGCCAAGTAAAACTGCCAATGATAGGCGCGCTTGGATATAACATAACCGATCTTCGATACAAAGAAGGACTAGTCGATTATCAGGACACAAAGTTATATACTTCCCGAGGACTAGGCTATGTTGAACTACCAATTAGAATTAACTGCCCGCCGGAAGTTACAATAATTACACTTAAAAAATCTTAAAATTTTTATCGTGACTCAGAATAAATTTGAATTTGATACAGTCATTGTAGGAGCAGGTGCCGCAGGATTAATGTGCGCAATTGAAGCAGGCAAACGTGGAAGAAAAGTAGCGATTATCGAACTTGCAGGAGCTATTGGAAAAAAAATACTAATTTCTGGCGGAGGAAGATGCAATTTTACAAATATATACTGCTCCCCTGCAAATTATATTTCTAAAAACCCACACTTCTGCAAATCAGCACTAGCTAGATATACTCCTTTTGACTTTATAGAGCTTGTTCAGAAACATAATATTGCCTTTCACGAAAAAACATTAGGTCAACAATTTTGCGATAACTCATCAAGACAAATTGTTGATATGTTAAAAAAAGAATGTGACGAAAATAATGTTCAGATTTTTTTGAATACTCAGATTACTCAAGTTACAAAAGATAATAAATTTACAATCACAACTAATAATTCTGTATTCGAATCACAGACATTAGTGATTGCATCCGGAGGACTTTCAATCCCTAAAATGGGCTCGACAGATTTTGCTCACAAAATTGCAAAACAATTTGGACTTTCTGTTATAAACTGCAAGCCTGGCCTAGTACCGTTAACTGTTTCCGCAAAAGACTTATCTAGATTTTCTGATTTGAGTGGGATTTCTATGATGTGTCAGACATCGTGTAACGATCAAAGCTTTAAAGAGAGTTTTTTATTTACTCATCGCGGCGTAAGCGGTCCTGCAGTGTTACAGATTAGCTCCTACTGGGACCCAAGTAACAATATTTCGTTTAATCTTTTGCCTGATGTCGATATTCTAAATGAATTAATGTCTGCAAAAAAACGTGGTGAACGATCCGAACTAAAAACTATTTTATCGAATTTTATACCCAAAAAATTCTGTGAAGTATTATCACAAGAACTAGGTAATTCTAAACCAATTAATGAATACTCTGATAAAGATTTAAAACATATTAGTTCAACCTTAACTAATTGGCTTATTACTCCCAGTGGCACAGAAGGATACCCAAAAGCCGAAGTTACAATAGGCGGCGTCGATACAGATGAACTTTCATCAAAGACAATGGAGTCAAAAAAAGTTTCTGGCCTTTATTTCATTGGCGAAGGAGTAGATGTAACTGGCCACTTAGGTGGATTTAATTTCCAATGGGCGTGGGCTTCCGGCCATGCCGCTGGGCAATCATGCTAAGTTTATAGATCATATTTTTGAATAAGAACCAGTAATTCTGTATATTCTACAGCTATGCTATCTAGTAGTTTAAGTTCAGCATCATTAAGTAGTAAAACAATTGATTGGTTTTTATCCCTTCAAAAGTCACGAGAATTAATCCTACAGGAAGTAAACACTAAAACCGAATTTAGCGATGAGCTAGCTCAAGAAGCTGCTACTTGTCACAGACAATTGGCAGCATTGGATTCAATTTTTTCCACCATTACTGGCGATAATAATTTTTTTTCAGTATTATTTGATTTAAGTGGTTATTTTTGCGGGCGTGTACTGCACACAACGCCCAAGATAACTTACAGTTTTGACGTAAATATAAATCGTCAGCCTTGGCTTATGGCACCAAGCTTTGGATTAAAGACTTTTCAGATTCGCAAACCAGACCCTAAAGGTTTTTCACCCAACTTAAATTATGGATTCGTAAGAGGTGAAAATATTACCAACAACAATAATAGTCACTACAGATATCATCCTGTTGTCGGGATAGACAACGATATTCTAAAAGCTCTTACTAAATGTAGTGATAGTGACGTACAGACAATTCTAGATACACTAACCACAGTGGTTCAATATGGAGGACATGATTACATTCACCAAGCCGTATTTATCATGCAGGATTGTGACCATCCTACTTCGTTTTGCCACCCTGATGCTCTAGTTGCAAAATTTCCAGTTCAACAATCAAAATTTAATTCTATTTTCAAAAAACATTTATCTGTCTTTGAATGTGCAGAACTACCAATCGAAGAATACTCTAGCTGTTTAAATGCTTTAGCATGGGATCATGTCGTTAAGCATGATCCAGATTTTTTCAATTTATTAAGATTACAGACCGCTACTTATTTATCAGCACTATCGACTATAAAATTAAATACCCAGATTTCAGACGTTTATAAAAAGTACATGGTGAAATATTTGGCCACGATTTATTTTGGATTTTTAGATGCGCTTTGCGACGCTAAACAGCCAGAATTTTGTGACATGATATGCCCATTAAATAATCACTCAATTCGTGATATGTGCAATGATTTACTTGAATCAGAATCCGGGTTCGATTTATTAGTATCTATATCCAGAGGATTGGGAATCAATAATTACAGACAAGCAGTAGACCGCCAAAGATATATTAGTG
>JBILET010000321.1:0-2794 GCA_044351935.1 Bdellovibrionota bacterium | reverse complement strand
ACGAAATCTAAGCTCCCACGAAGCTTCGTCAGCGCGAACGTCTTTTTCTGCTAAGCCTCGAACTTCGATAGTTCTATCTTTTTTAAACTCAACGATTCCGTCTCGAATAAAAAAACCTGCTAAACCAATGCCAATTGCTAAAATTAAATTTTCAAATTTCATATCAATTATTAAACTCCTTTTTTCTTGTTTCCACCAATGACCCAGCCAAGGAAAATACAGATTATTCCTAAAAATAGGGTAGAGCTAGAGTTCCTAAATAATACATGAGCAGATGCAATTCTAGGATTGTTTGGATCATTTGGGTTTACAAATAGTGACAGCTGCTTTGCAGGAACCCTTGCAAACAAAGGTTGAGGTACAAGTGTTTCGATTTTTTCTGCGTTTGGCATGGTAAAACTTACTTTTGCAGCGCATGATTTTCTAAAAGCCGAGCAGTCACCTTCGACTCGGTCAAGAGTCTGTACACTAGAAAATCCGATTACATCAGCAGTAACTTTAACTGAATTTTTAATAAAATTAATCGTCGCTACAGCGTTATACGTGCCATATATAATGCTTATTAAGCCAAGTACAAAAAGAGCTTTTCTCATAATTTTTTAATTTGGGATTTTTAATTGTTCGGATAAAAACTTTGAAATCAGATTTATTTCTTCAAGATGTTCAATTGCCCGGCTAGTTGTATCTAGAACACCAGCTTGGTTATTTGTAATTTGGCCACTTTTGTCGAATAGCTCTGGGATTGCCGGAAATGCTTCTAGCAAGTTTGCAATAATCGAAAAAGATGCAGGATCTGATTGGTGAGCTTTGATTTCATCAATATTAATTTTCTTTAATGGCTTTTGCATTGCGCGAAGCTCATACAGACCAAGCCTATATAGTTTGGTTAGGTTTAGCTTGTTTATGCAATCTAAGGCTGAGCAGATTTCAAAAGACAAAGCTTTTTCTAAACCAATATTGATAGCACCTTTTACTTTTTTTGCGTGAAGCTTTAAAAGCTCAACATCGTAAAAAGGTATATTAAAAAACTGCAAAGATGCATTCATGATTAAAGTTAGTTCGCCTTGAAGCATCTCGAAATCAAGGCTTTCGTTTAGTGCGCTATCTAGGGGGTCCAGTTTGCCGTTTGATGCCATTGCGATAACTGGCTCTACAACTGGGATATCTGTTGGTTTAGGAGTAGAAGATACAGCTTGCAACTCTTCCTTAATTTGATAAGGGAAAAGGGAAGTATTTATTTCGATATACTGCTCAGGTTCAGGAACACCTTCGCTGGCTAATCGTTTGCTTCTGTCGATAAATGCTTCTTCTTCAAGTTGAGTAAGAGTAGAAACTGTAGGAATAGAAAGAATTTGATAAAATAAATCCGAGCTGGTTTCGTAAAGCAGAGCTAAAAGTCTGTTTAAATGAAAATGTTTATCTGGATCTTCTAAATTTACAAATAGCCAAGTGTATCCTTGATCTGGAGTAAACCAAGCTACACCTGGTGGAGTTTCTGATTTTTCATCAAAAACTTGCACTTGAACATGTTTTCCAACAAGCATAGCTAGTAGCTTTAGATCTATACTTTTTAATACTCTTTGCGTGTGCTTTAAAGGATCTTCATCGTCTGAAAGTTGTAGCCAGTTCCAAAGATTATCCTCGTTAAATGTATCTTTTTGCCAAAGTTCAAAATCCAAAAAAGTACGAAATGTATTTATCGGGATTAATTCAAGAAGTTCTAGCGAAGACTCAATTCCGCGATCTTTAACTAATGTGTAAAGAGTCTGTGCGGGTAGAGTATTTATTACGTTCTCTGGACTCTCAGAATCAAAAATTTGATTGTACAACTTTGCTGCAGAAGAAGCAGAAGGTCTGCTTCGCAACGCAGGCGTGCCGTTTTTCTGAGTAACGCTAGAATGTGAACTGGAATCTCCTTTCATTGTAGAAAGAACCACCAAAAATTATTTTTGATCTTTAGGTTTTGCTCCAGGCTTAATTGGTGCAAGAGTAATGTGAAGCTGTCTTCCGTTTGCAGGAGACCTTTCATCCACCACCGAACAATCAGCTAAAGCCGCAATGATTTCATCAAACTTTTGTACACCTAGGTCGATATACATAATTTCGCGACCCTTAAAGCGCATTGACCATTTAACTTTATCGCCCTCAGCTAAGAATTCACGAGCATGTTTAAGTTTTGTATCAAGGTCACCTTTGTCTGTGCGATATCTGATTCGAAGCTCTTTAAGAGTATTTTCACTTCGTTTTTTCTTAGCTTCTGCTTCTTTCTTTTGCTCACGGTATTTAAATTTACCGTAGTCCATTATTTTGCAAACAGGAGGTTTTGCCTCTGGAGCAACTTCTACTAGGTCTAAGCCTAGCTCTTCGGCTTTTCTAAGTGCTTCCGAAATTGAAAGAATGCCAAGCTGTTCTCCGCCGTCAATTACAGCACGCACTTCTCTTGCGGTTATTTTTTGATTTATACGATGGGCTTCTTCTGGTTGGAAGTTTCGAGGCGGACGACCACGAAAAGGGGGGCGGGGCTTAAAGGGGGTGTTCAAAAATAAATCTCCAACGAAAAAGTAGCTTACAACGCCTGATATCATGCCCTGACTGGCAAAGCTTTTCAAGGGGCTTTGGTAGCACTAAGATGGGGCCCTAGATTATGAAAAACGATAGATTTTTGGGATGTCACGTCTCTATAAGTGGTGGTTTTGCCAACGGTATTCGAAATGGAGAGCAGTTGGGGGTTAATACTATTCAAGTTCACCCGTGTTCGCCTCAGCGGTGGAATTTTAAACCTTTTGCTGATGGG
>JBILET010000320.1:0-2821 GCA_044351935.1 Bdellovibrionota bacterium | reverse complement strand
TTGACGCCACTCGCATGGTTCCATCGAAGCAACAACTTCTGGGATTGCTTGTAAGCCTTTTCGTTTTAACATTGATAAATCAATAAAGCTTGTGGAAGTCATTCCTAGTGGCTTATATAATAATTTTTGCGCAGCTTTCTCTAGTGATAACCCAGTTAACAACTCAACAATTGCACCAAGCAAAATAAATCCTTGTTCACTGTAACTTTGTCTGGTTTCGGGCGGATACTTCAAAGAGGATCTAAGAATAGAGTTAACAACGTAATCTTTTGCTCCACGATTTGTAAGCATACCAAACCCAGCAGCACCGTGTTCGCGAGTGATTGACTCAAAATATGGAATCCCCGATGTAAGTCCAGATGTGTTGGATAACAAGTGTCCGATAGTAACTGTAGCTTTACCGTGAACATTAAATCCGGGTAGGTATCTTGAGACTCTGTGATTAAGATCGATTCTGCCTTCTTCGAGCATTACCATTAACAACGGCACAGTTGCAGCAATTTGTGTTACTTCTGCCACATCAAATACTGTGGCCATACTAACAGGGATTTGTTTTGCTCCTTCTTGTAAAAATCCAGAGTGCCCAGCGCAATAACTAAAAACGGCGACTCCTTTTTTATATACAGAAACCACTGCACTTGGAGTAACAAGATCTTTTACAGCTTTATCAACTATGGTTTTGACCTTCGAGAAATCTACAGTAGCGGTTAAGTTAGGGTTTGACCCTATGTATGCAGGGGATGCGCCAGTTGACATCCGTCAATATTACCGTTTTTTACCCTAAAAATACAGTTAAACAGCAAAGTTAGGTACCGCTTGGATAAAACTAGAATTTTTTACTAAATTTTTATCTACTGCCCCTTGAAAAATGGCTGTCTAGTTACCATTAAAGGCCTCGGAATGGGGTTTACCCATTATAAATTTTGGAGGAAAAAGGCATATGAGCAAAAAAGCGAAGATCCGTCCACTACAGGACCGATTAATCGTTGAGAGATTAGAAGGCGAAGAAAAAACCGCATCTGGTCTATACATCCCTGACACAGCAAAGGAAAAACCTCAACAAGGTAAAGTTATTGCAGTTGGTAAAGGAAAAGTTCACGAAGACGGAACAGTTCGTCCAGTTGATCTTAAAGAAGGAGACAAAATCCTTTTTGGTAAGTACGCAGGTACTGAAATCAAGATCGACGGAAACGATTTCCTAATCATGCGCGAAGACGATGTTCTTGGCGTTGTGGTCGACTAATTTTATTTAATTTAAGGATACAAAATGGCTAAGAAATTAGAATTTGGATTTGAAGCTCGCGAACAAATCCTACGCGGAGTTAAAACTCTTGCTGATGCAGTTCGCGTAACAATGGGTCCTAAAGGACGTGTTGTTGTTATTGAAAAAAGCTTCGGAGCACCTACTGTTACTAAAGATGGTGTAACTGTTGCTAAAGAAATTGAACTTGAAAATCGTTTCGAAAACATGGGCGCTCAGATGGTTAAAGAAGTTGCTTCTAAAACTTCTGATGCTGCTGGTGACGGAACAACTACTGCTACAGTTTTGGCTGATGCGATTTATCGCGAAGGTTTAAAACTTGTTGCTGCTGGTCATGATCCAATGTCATTAAAGCGTGGTATTGATGCTGCTGTTAAAGAAGCTGTTGAAGCTCTTAAATCACTTTCAAAACCAACTAAAGGTAAAGATGAAATTGCTCAAGTAGGAACAATTTCAGCAAACGCTGATTCTGAAATCGGTGGAATCATTGCAGAAGCAATGGAAAAAGTTGGTAAAGAAGGTGTTATCACTGTTGAAGAAGCTAAAGGTCTTGAGACTACTCTTGAAGTAGTTGAAGGTATGCAATTTGATCGTGGTTACTTGTCACCTTACTTTGTAACTAACGCAGATCGCATGGAAGCAGAAATCGACAACTGCCTTGTTTTAATTCACGAGAAGAAAATCTCTGCAATGAAAGATCTTCTTCCAGTATTAGAGCAAGTTGCTAAGTCTGGTAAGCCTCTATTAATCATCGCTGAAGAAGTCGAAGGCGAAGCGTTGGCAACTCTTGTTGTTAACAAAATTCGTGGAACACTAAATATCTGTGCTGTTAAAGCTCCTGGATTTGGTGACAGACGTAAAGCAATGCTTGAAGATATTGCTATCTTAACTGGCGGTAAGTGCATCACTGAAGATCTTGGCTTAAAACTTGAAAACGTCACTATGGCGGATCTTGGTAAAGCTAAGAGAATCGTAATCAACAAAGATAATACTACTATTATCGATGGTGCTGGTGCTAAAGATTCAATCAAAGCTAGAGTTGCTCAAATTCGTAACCAAATCGATGAGACTACTTCTGACTACGATCGTGAAAAATTACAAGAAAGACTTGCTAAACTAGTTGGCGGTGTTGCTGTAATTCACGTTGGTGCTGCTACTGAAGTTGAAATGAAAGAGAAGAAAGCTCGTGTAGAAGATGCTCTTCATGCAACTAGAGCTGCAGTTGAAGAAGGTGTTGTACCTGGTGGAGGAGTTGCTCTTATCAGATGTATCGAGAAATTATCAAAATTAAAATTTGATAATGATGATCAACAAGCTGGTGTTAGAATCGTAATGCAAGCTATCCAATCACCAATTCGTACAATTGCAAGTAACGCTGGTGCTGAGCCATCTGTAGTAGTAGACAAAGTTCTATCTTCTAAAGGTGCGCAAGGTTTCAACGCTGCAACTGGTGAGTACGAAGACATGGTTAAAGCTGGAATCATCGACCCAACTAAAGTAACTAGAACTGCTCTTCAAAACGCAGCTTCTATTGCTGGACTTATGTTAATCACTGAGGCG
>JBILET010000319.1:0-2829 GCA_044351935.1 Bdellovibrionota bacterium | reverse complement strand
ATCATTTAGTCCAAATGATGTTGTGATCGAAATTGGTTGCGGGCTTGGTTTTGATACTGCTGCTTTGTCGAAAGTTGTAAATAAAATATTTTGTTTTGAATTAGATCCAATTCATGCTGCATTTGCAAAATATAATTTATCTATTCAAGGGATTTTAAATGTAGAAATCATTCACGATGATTTTGAAAATATAAATAACTATGAATCTATAATTAATAGCGCAACCGCTGTGTACGCAGATCCAGCTCGGCGTACAAAGCTTGGCCAAAAGGTAAAAAGTGGAGCGGATTATTCACCGTCTTTAGATAGAGTTATTGATTTTGCTAGTAAGTTTGAAACTGCCTCGATAAAGGTAAGCCCAATATACAAACAATCACATCTAGGATTTTTTAACGAATGGATTGGATTTGATAAAGAATGTAAAGAGAGGATTTTGTGGAAAACAAAAAATCACAATAACTTTGATCGTGTAACTATTATTAATAACGATCACGTTCCTAGTACTTTACTATTGGAAAATAAAAACTTTGCAACACCGATTCAAGTCGAAACAGTTGAAGATCTTTTGGATGGGTATGTTCTTTTCCCTCATGCGGCCTTACTTGCTTCAGATCAAACTCAAATATTTGCAAGTCTGAACAATCTAGAACTTTTTCCTCCTGATACTATGCTATTATTTTCTAAAAATACCCCAAGTAATAGTTTGTTTTACGACTCATTTAAAGTAATCGATATTAAGCCTTATGATATCAAAAAGCTTGCCACCTATATTGAACAACTAAACTGGAATAGTAATACGGAGTTGAAAAAAAAGAATTTTCCCATAGAACCTGAATCATTAAGAGCTAAGTTAAAATTATTGCCTTACTCGGAATCTAATACACAATCAGGTACTGTAATTTTTACTCAATTTAATAAACAACAGATAATTATTTTTTCTAAAAGACAATAGGGACTGCTTAAATGTTTTCTGAGAATGCAATTGAAAAGCTTCTAACTGGTTTAACGTCGTTAGGTGTAAATTACACGCAGGCTCAAGTAGACCAGCTGATTCAGTATTGGTCACTTGTGGAAGAAACCAATAAATTTATGAATCTAACTAGGATTGTTGGAGATCAAGCAATAACTCATCATATACTTGACGCTGCTTCAATAATTCCTTTTATAGATTCCAATTTGCAATCAAACTTATCTTTGAAAATAATTGATATTGGCACTGGATGTGGTGTCCCTGGTGTAATTTTTAAAATATTAAAACCATCATATGAAGTGGTTTTACTAGATTCGGTACTTAAAAAAGTAAAATTTTTAAACAATACAATTGAGCAGATGAATCTTGGGAAGTCAATTGTTGCTGTGCACTCAAGAGCCGAAGATCTGGTGAAAGATAAATCTTACAATAAGCAGTTCGACATAGTGGTTAGTCGCGCGGTCTCGGCGCTTGATAATATTATAAATTATTCAGTCGGCTTTGCTAAAAATTCTGGGTATATTATTTGTATGAAAGGGCCAAGAGTAGGCGAAGAGTTGGATAGCTTAAGAGCAAAAGATTCTAAGCTAGCTTCCAAAATACAAATTCATAAAGTGAAAGTTCCATTCATCGAAGATCAAAGATTTTTGGCCGTATACAAAGCAAACTAACCTTTAAATTTGCTCATTGCTTTTAATGTCTTTGGACTAACGTGATGTTCTATTCCTTCTGCGTCAGTTTGTGCGGTTTGCAGATCTAAACCAAGATTTAATAAAAAATTTAGAACAATTTTGTGTCTGTTTTGGCAAGATTTAGCCAGTTTTAAACCATCAGATGTAAGTATAATACCTTTGTATGGGAGTATTTTTACTAATCCATCACGAGCTAATTTTTTTAATGTCTTCGATGCAGTTGGATGAGCAACGCCCATATACTGTGCGACATCAGTTAGCCTAGCCACATAGCCGGACTGGATAATATCAAGAATGGTCTCTACGTAGTCTTCTGCAAGTTCAGTTTGATGGGCAGATCTTGTCTTGCGGAATCTTACGGAATCACGTGCTTTTGATTTATTTAAAACCATAATATACAAAAAAACTTTTCATAATAATAAACAATTATTGAAAATTGTGCTATTTTAAATAGTACTTTGGCTATTGTTGTATAAAATGAATCACGAACTAAAACCACATGCTAACCTAGAAGGTGCACAGCTTGATTTATCGATTCATTCAATTAGCAATAATTGCCCAATTGATCAAAAACTAGACAAATTTGTAGATTCTTTTCGTAGATCCAATAACCAAGTTGAGACTACAGGATTGTGTGCTCGAATACTTAGAGGGGTTTCTGATAAATGCTTCTCTACTTTATCCCCAGACCCTGGTAGAAAAGTAGTAATGCTTACCGATGCCAGTGAAGTATTAAAACTCGCTGGAAAATCTATTGAGCAAATTTTAATGTGCATAGGTTATAGTCAGTCTGATATTCACGCAAAACTTGTAGAAGAAAAAAACTCTTTTAAAGTATTAGTTGCCAATACTGAGGGCTCATTAAAATTAGCTAATTGGGATGGGGTATTTGAAGTCGCATGTATAGTATATCCGCATTTAGCTGATAAATTACTAATGCAAAAAGAAGTAGTCACTAAACTTCCTTTTGACAGAATACAAAATTTGGCAGGCTATTCGTTTAGCGAAGTCCAAAATTACGGCATAACTGATCCTAGGTTTATGACTGAAGAAAGATTTGCCAAGTCAATTGGTAATGTTGTTGATGTACGAGCTTTCTTCTATCACACTTTTCAATTAAGAGAACTTTATTCTGGTGATGGATATACAAGAAAACCTTGTGGCCAA
>JBILET010000032.1:0-9092 GCA_044351935.1 Bdellovibrionota bacterium | reverse complement strand
ATGAAGTTCGTTCATAAAAAGTCTTATGTCAGCAGTAGCTACACTTTTTACTAAGTATTCAATTGCATCCGGGCTATATCCAACTTCATGAACTAATTTAGGCAGATTATTAACATCGGTTTTAACTTGATATCTTAACGAGACAGCCAGTGCGACTTCATTTCCGTCCAATGCACGGCTAGAAATATATGAAGGCGGTTTAGTATTAAATCCCCAAGAAAGCTCTTTAACTGATGTATCAATTCGATACATCTCTTCCCAAGGCCAAACAACAACTAAGCTACCAGGCTCGTGGACATTCGAGGCAAGCCCTCCACCTAAAAACCTTGGAAGGTTTCTAAAGACTACTCCATATTCAGTTGCCCCCATCTGTCTGATGCCTGCATCACAGCCAGAAACAAAAATCGAAACTAGTACAACAGATAAAATTTTTAATACCGAGAGTTTCATTATTTACTTACTCCCAGTTTATCAGCCCATTGATCTAAGTTGTACGGATCTTGAGATTCAATAATTCCCCCTTTAAGTGACGAAACTAACGGGGCCATTTCGCGTGCTACAAAAATAGAAGCGGCCGACCCACTATGATCACTCTTTAAAACTTCTGATTTAAGTTTATCCACTTCGGCTTGAGCTTTTGCGTATAAAAGGTCTCCTTCGGCTTGTTTTTTGCGCTCGTAAAGTTCGGCCTCTGATTTAATAACCATTGCACTTGTTGTTCCCTCGACTCGCAAGGATTCAATTTTAGCATCCCACTCAGCAGAAACCTGTTCAAGTTTTGCACTTGCTTCTGCAAGTTTACTTTTTTGCTCGTTTAATTTTTCTTCTTGGCTTTGAATATTTTTTCTAAAAATTGCTTCATCGATTCGGTTATCAACGTAGGTGTATCGATCTAGAAGAACTCTTTCAAGTTTAATTCCAAAAGGCATTAAAGCAGAACGAATTTCTTTTTCAGCTGAAATTAATTTTTCGTTTCTAAGTTTAGGATCGTAAAACTGAGAAGCACTAAGAGAACTTAAACTACGAATAAGTTTATCACTAGAAATACTGACAACTTGATTTCGCCAAGATGACGGATCTAGTCCTAGTCTACCGACTAAGTCGGCTGGACCACCATGCTCAGTAGATGATGATTGATAAAATGAGTAAACGGTATTTGCAGTTATTGAAACATAGTTACCGTCTGAAGTAGTAATGTCTAAACTTCCAGATGCGCCAGAACCCTGCTTTGAAATAGGAAGAATCTGAACTGAGGCAGGAATAATATGAATACGCGATCTGTAAGGGATGGATCCATAAAAACCAGGCAATAATGACTGTTGTAAGTACCCTTGATCGGGTCCAATTAAAATCTGTTTTACCCCCATGTAGCCAGGTGGAACACGGTAACCGAAAATAAATGCAACAGCTGTAAAGAAAACTACTAAAACAAGAATCAAAGAAACAGCACCCATTGGGATTGATCCTAGTTGAGTACTCTTACGCTGCAATTTTTGATTCATTTGTAATAATTAAGCTGCATTAAATCGGCACCCAGAATCATACCGCCATTTGTGTTTGGATAAAAGAGCTCAAACTATAAGATTTATTGGATATTTTAGCTCAATCGAAACTGCCCCAGTTAAAGACCGTCTAGTAGAAGCAACTAGACATGATACCTTTTACTTGAAGTTTTTATTCAAGATTTAGAATCCAATTAAACGCAGGATTAAATTATTCCGCGTTGAGCAGTATAAATATACCTGATAGTGTCATCCTAGTTCATTAAGCCTTGGTCTTTTTTTTACAGGACATACCTTTTGTCAGCGATAGACAACACTAAGACAATCGATCACGAAACTTTCTGTCGCCAAACTTGGGCAATAAGCCACATTTTTTTCTTATTGGTAACGCGAGAGCTCTTATCGTTAGTGTACGGACAGATTGATGCCTCAAGTATTTTTCCGTGGGTGTTATTTATTTCTGCAATGACCATTCTTTGGTCTAACAGCACTCTTAGCTTTATAACTATGCTATTAGCGCAGATCTCATTTGCGATATACTCACTGCCTGATCTTCAAAATCATCGATATCTTGCTCTATTTGTAAATATCGGTTTGTTGTTGTCGTATAATAACAAACAGTTTTTTAATCAAAAAGCGATTTGGATTATTTCTAGATCCTTAATTGTAGTTTATTTTTTTGCGGCATTTCATAAAGTTAACAGTGATTTTTTAAATCCTACAACAAGCTGCGCTACTCAATTTACAAAAAACATCGAACTGCTGCTTCCTTTTATTAGATACACAATTCTTGATTTCGGCAGCATTCAGATATATGGGACTATAATTTTAGAGTTTATATTGCCGGTTCTTTTGCTTTTTAAAAGAACATGGAAGTATGCAGCAATTTTAGCTGTGTTATTTCACTTATCTTTGACTTATGACTTTATAAAGTTATTTATAAATTTTAGTGGGATTATGATTGGGCTTGTTACAATCATTACTGCAAAAAAATCAATTTCGTCATTTTATGCAAATCCTAAAATCATCAGACTACTTTTATTAATTACTACATTTTCAATTCTATCGCCTAAATATTTTGGATTCGAACATTTCTGGCATATCTTTATTGTGCTAACTGTTTTTATGTTTTTTAGTATTAGGTCTATCGTATCGATCCTAAATAAATCTTCGGCTCACAATGAAGATAATTTAGAAACTTCTAGAAGCTTAATTGGTTGCTTACTTGTTGGGTTGCTTTTTATTAACGCTGCATCACCTTATTTAAATTTAAAAAATCGTGGTGCGTTTAATATGTATAGCAATTTGCAGATCTCTAATTCGTACTCTAATCATTTGTTAATACCCAGAAGCATTGATCTACTTCAATTAGGCGAAGATATTCCGACTGGGTTAACTGCTAAATTCTTACCAAAAGTTCCGATTGATCCTTTGGTTCATAATGTGTGTTCTTGGTAATTAAGAACTTTTCTACACGCCGAATTGGGTGGATATTTGGACAAGTGGATATTGATTACAGATTAGATTTTTGTTTACCGCAGAGGATGCAAAGGTACGCAGAGGTCTACAAGACAAGGTCAAAGTGATGACAAGTAATATCCATGCCTTTTCTTAGGTAAAAACGATGCGCGCCGTAACGCTGGACACCCGAATCTAGTCTTAGTTTTTTACATCCTTTTGACTTGGCAAGATCAACTAGCCAATCAAAAAGTTTAGATCCATATCCTTTAGATCTACTATTACCATCGCTAACTAGATCATCAACGTACATATGAAACCCAGCAGACAATACTGTCACATATCTAAATCCAGCTACTGATTTTACTTCTGAATTATCTTCCAAGTAAGCAAGTATATAGCCACTTTGCATTTGGTGACGCACAGTAGTCACAAAATCTTCTTCCAGTAAGTGCGGTCGAAGTTGCGACATTACTGAGAAGCAATTTTGAATTTCTTGGTCAGTTTCGGCTATTTTAATGTTCATAGCAACTACTTAGCCAAAATAAACCCATCCCCCTCAAGCGTAACTGATAACTTTGGAACAATGACTTTCCGACTTTTTTGATCTTTACTATTTTCAACTTGCCCAGCTACTACTGCTTTTAAATTATTTTTGTTGGCAATTGAGACTACTTTTTTAGCATCCTCTTGTGTGCGAACAAATAAAGCTAATCCGGAACCACTGTTAAATACAGATAATAAATCATGATAACTCATCTGTGCTGCATCTTTTACAAATTCAAATACAGGTAATATTTGCGGATACTGATCTATTACATATGTAAAAGGTTTAGATGAGCGCATAATTTTTTGCCAACCATGACCTGTGATATTTTCAGCGTTACTTAAAAATATACCTTGGCGTAATACTTGCTGAATTAATCCTGTGTATAATTTGGAACCTTTGTTAATTGCTTTCCAATATTCCTGACCATCAGATAATTTTGTTCGATATCCGTTAGAAAGTTTAGGAGCAAGGCCACGAAGAGTTGTGAACCCATTTTCATGTGGCCCAGATGACTCTACTAAAACAATATAATCACCAGCAGATAAATTATTAGGAGAAATTGCTTGGCTTCCTGCGGGAACAACTCCAAATAGTGCTCCTGCAATATCAAGCTTATCTGGATATAATTTATTTTTTAACTGAGGAGTTTCGCCACTTATATAGACGCATCCTACTTCCTTACAACCTTGAACGTACCCAGATAAAAATCCTTTCATAAACGCATCAGTAAAAACAACTTCAGGTGCAGCACTTGGAAGATACATCCCAACTAATACTGTTTGTATCCCAGCTGTGGCCGCATCGTTTGTCATCACTGCAATTGATTTAATTCCAATGTTAAACCAGAACTCTTCTAATTCTGATTCGGATAAATCTTCTGGGCGAGCATCGTCTGCAGTACCAAGTCCTTCGGGTACTAAGGCAACTTGCATAGACGTTAGGCCTTGCTTGATGAAAGGCTCTAGGTTTAAAGAATAAATATTAGCACTAGCCCCTAAGGAGCTTTGCGCTACTTGGCCAAAAGATCCTGCAAAATTTAGGGTCTTTTTACTGGCTTCAATAAAGGCTGCCTTGGCTTTATCCAAAACATCGTAATTAACATGGTCAAACTGCTGGGTGGGTGATGCGCTCATCCCTAAACAATGGCATATTTTACGTTATGAAAAAACAACCCTTGCTTAAAAGTATTCGAGAAAGCATCCATCAACAGATAATTGGCCAAGAAAAGCTTATAGATGGCCTTTTAACGGCAATTTTATGCGACGGGCATGTCCTTTTAGAAGGAGTCCCTGGTCTAGCCAAGACCAAAACTTTAAAAAGCCTAACTGCAGCCTTGGATTGCCATATGGAGCGAGTCCAATTTACCCCGGACTTATTACCATCAGATATTATTGGGACCGAAATTTATAGACCTCAAACTCAAGAGTTCTCGGTCAGAAAAGGCCCAATATTTTGCAATCTTCTTCTAGCTGACGAGATTAACCGAGCACCAGCAAAAGTTCAGTCTGCACTTCTTCAAGCAATGGAGGAAAAACAAGTTACCATTAGCGATACAACTTTTTCGCTTCCTTCTCCATTCTTAGTTCTTGCAACTCAAAACCCAATTGAACAAGAAGGAACATATCCCCTTCCCGAAGCTCAACTTGATAGATTTTTTATGAAAATCTTAATTACTTATCCGTCATTTGATGAGGAGCTAAAAATAATTCAAACGTACGGCAAACTATCTTCGGAAATAAAAAGCCCAGTGGCTGCCACCGCTAATGACCTACATGAAATGCAACAAGAAATGTCTAATGTATACATTGATGAAAGACTAGACAGATACATAGTTTCTTTGATTCAAAATACAAGACACACAATTTCGGGATCAGGTGCAGTGCAGAATATTTATTTCTCTCAGGGAGCATCCCCCCGTGGAAGCATATCACTTAGAAAAGCATCCCAAGCTCACGCATATCTACATGGTAAAACTTTTGTAACCCCTGATGATGTTCAATCTACAGTACATGATGTACTTAGACACAGAGTTATAATTTCACCAGAATCATTCCCGATGACAGTTGACGAGGCACTTTCAGAATTAATTCGTACAACGGAAATCCCATAAATCATTTATGCAAAGTGATTTAATCTATTTACCAATTAAACAGACGACTCATCACAGGTTTCAGCTACCTAAAGGCATTGCTTCGCTTAGAACTTTAAACGGTGAAAGATTAACTAAGCTTCTTTCTAGTAGTTCATTTGAGTTTAGAGAATTAAAAAACTACACAGAGGGAGATTCCTTAAAAAACATCCACTGGAAAACCGGGGCAAGAGTTGGAAACTTAATGGTCAAAACGTTCTTTGAAGAACAACGACAAGATTACTGTTTTGTTCTTGATTGCAGCGTATCGATGATGTCAGGAGTCAATGAGCCTATCCTTCAAAATGCAATTGATATTAGTACTCTTTTAATTAATGACTGTAAGAAAAATAAATTTAAAGCTTCATGCTTATGGGACAATCAAGATATTAAATTCCAAAAACCTTCTATCTTGACGAATGAAAAGTGCAAAACCATTAGCGAAAGTTTATTTTCGCCAAAAAAAATTGATTATATTTTTAACGTTTCAAACTTATTATCTAAAATTATTTCCTCAAAAGTTACCTCAACAAATATAATTTTAATTTCATCAGGCGCGTGGACGCTTAATGCTCATACCGAAACTATTAGGCAAATTAATTTAGCTCAAAACACAAACAAGTTATTTCTACTTGGTCTTTTCCCAATAAACTTCATACCAAATAGTGGGATATATATTTTTGAAGACCCCAGTTCTAAAGAAGTGTGCGAAATTGATTTTTCCTACAAACCAGCAATTGAGTATATTTTAAATCAAAAAAAACTATGGCAACAAAACCTGCAAAAGTTTTGCTCAACTCATAAAATCAATTTTCTTACTTTGGCTAAGTAATAATGGATACTCAAGTAACTCAACCATATGACATTACAAACCCTCCGATTGCATCCTATCCCTTGGAGTACTCAGTACTTTGGGTAGCAATTGCATTTTTGTTAATTATTTCTATGGGATTGATTTGGAAAAAATACCTAAACAAACAGCGGTCAAAAAAACAGATTGAATATTTACTTGAGTCTTTTGCCTGCTCAACAGTATGGAACGATAATAATATCCGCTCTGGACTTGCTGTGATCACAAAGACAGCTCGCCGTTATGGGTGTGATCCTGCCTTAATAGGTAAAACAGAACAGATATTATTTATGAACCAAAAAGATTCAATACCAAATGAATCAAGAGAAATCGCAAAACAATTAGCATCGCAAGTTCTTAGTAAGTTAAGAGAGAAAAAGAGTAAAAAATAATGATTACCGGTTCTTTTTACTTTTTACATTGGTGGTTTCTTTTAGCACCTATTTTATTTATAGGAATTTATACAATATATAAACGTCCGTCTTTGCAATTAAAGTTGTCCCCTATTGGGTGGTTTGAAAAAATTCCTAAGTCACCTGTTCAAAAATTTAGCAAAATATTGCGATGGTTAGTTTTTGCATCGCTGCTTATCGCAATTAGTATCGGGGCTGCTGGGCCTGTTCGCGAAATAATTCCAGATGAAGATAAAGCTAGAAACGTATTTTTAGTCCTTGATACTAGTTTGAGCATGCGTGAAAAAGATTTTTATGACGGCCTTTCTGCTTTAACTCGGATGGAAGGAATTAAAAAAGTTGTAAAATCTTTTATCAAACAACGAACAGGAGACCGAATTGGAATTGTTGTTTTTGGTGGAAGGAGTTTTCTTTTAAGCCCTTTAACAAAAGATATAAATTTTCTTGAGCAATCAATAGATGCTCTGCAACCAGGAATTGGCGGAGACGGAACTGCAATTGGTGATGGATTATCGGTTGCACTTCAAAGACTTGAAAAAGTTAATCAAGATGCAAAAGCAATAATTCTAGTGACAGATGGTGCTTCGAATGCAGGAGCAGTTCAGCCAATTATTGCGGCTAAGATTGCTGCTAACTTAAACGTTAAAATCCACTCCATCGGAATCGGCGACGCCAATCAAGAAAGCTACGATGAGGCAACGTTAAAATCTATATCAAGTACTACTAGTGGAGTGTTCAGAAATGCTAGTGATGTTTCTGCTTTGATGGATGTCACAAAAGAAATCGAGCAACTTATCGAATCACTTTCACCGAATATTTCTAACAAATCACTTATTCACTACAGTAAATACTTTGCTATCTTAAGTGCAGCGTTATTTATACTATTTCTTTTGATTAATTTTAAATTTTTTCATCGATTCGGAACTGGAATAACGATAAAAAAATTAACTACTCCTTTGGGTATACTTTCTGCTCTTATTTTAATTGGCATATATTCTCCGTCTACTGGCACTCAAACTACTTTTTCCACTAACACTTCAAGTTACACTACTGTTTTTGCTGTTGATTTAAGTGCAAGTATGAATGCAACAGATATTACTCCAAGTCGCCTGGAAAAAATTAAAAGAGATATTAAAAAGTTTATCAAAAAAAGCTATTTAACGAGTCAAAAAATTGCTCTTGTTGGTTTTGCAGGCGCTGCTCAAGTTATTTCTCCACCCACGGATGATTACGATACAATTTTACGGTTGGTTGATAGCTTAAATACTCAATTAATTTCGGAGCCTGGTACTAATTTACCAGAAGCAATTTCAGTTTCGAACAGTTTAATTCAAAACGGACAAGGTCAAACTATTCTAATCACCGATGGGGAAACCGACCAAAAAGACGATACGTTATTTATAGCCAAATCTTCTTCTGTACCGATTTATACTTTAGCTGTTGGAACAGATTCGGGAGGCACGATTGGAGGAGTAAATATACCTGTTAAAGTAGACAGACAACTTTTATCCGATATTGCTAATTTAAGTAACGGCAAAAGCTTAAATGCTCTTTCTGTTGAATCAAATAGTAAATCTACCAATACTTCAAAAGCGGTCTTTAATGTTCAAAATGAAATTGGCTGGGTGTTTCTTGCGTTATCTTTGATTGTCATTTTTATTACACAGTATGTTTTAAAGATTCCTTTATTTTTACCTGCTATTGTTTTGATTTTGCTAAATAACACTAATTTAGGTGTAGCTGATGATATATCGACTTACGAAGCAATGAAGCACTATCAAAATCAACAATATGACAAAGCTTTAGAGGAGCTAAAAGATAAATCTAGTCAAACATCTGACTGGAAGAACATGTCTAGACTTGGTGCTACAAATTTTAAATTGCAAAATTATAAGGATGCAGCACAGTTTTATTCTAATTCTTTAGATGCAGCTAAAGAGCCGTCTGAAAAATTTGATAGTCATTACAATTTGGGTAATTCATATTTAGCTCAAGATGCCTTTGATGATGCTATTAATAATTATCGTGATGCGCTTGAAATAAATCCTGATAGTGTTGAAGCTAAGACTAATCTTGAAATTGCTCTAAAGAGAAAAGAGAAACAGGAACAACAGCAGCAGGACGACAAGGACAAGGACAAGGACAAGGACAAGGACAAGGACAAGGACAAGGACAAGGACAAGGAGGATGG
>JBILET010000318.1:0-2835 GCA_044351935.1 Bdellovibrionota bacterium | reverse complement strand
CAAAAGTTCGCGAGTCATTAAAGTCGCTATCACAGGTAAAAGATACCAAGGCAGGATCCTCCAAATAAATCCGTAACAACTTAAACTTTTACCTAAAGTCATCCACCAAAGAACAATATTATCTTTTATCGTGATGCCTTCGTTTTTTAAAAACGCTAGACGAGTTGGATATCCAGCTAAAGCGTATAAAAATGGGAAAAACGCAAACCACGGAAGCAAAACTATACACAACTCAAGATTCTTAGATGCCCACTCTGGCACGCTGCCTGTTTGTACGCTTCGATACAGTTCTGCCATTAAAATAGGCGAAATTGCACTATCCAGAAGACAAACAAGACTAATTTGAATACCAAACAGGATAGGCGGTACAAAACGACACTTTTGCCACACTTTAAAAGGTAATATCAGATTATTTATCACTGTTTGTAAGCTCGCACTTGAAGCAATTTGTTAGCTATCATAACCTTTGCATGTATGCTTCGTATATCCGTTTCTTGTGTCGCTAAAACTCTAACAATAACTCTACTTATACTATTCTTATTTGGGTGTAGTAATCGAGGATTAAAAGTTTCCTTGGCTGGAAAGGGTGGTAGGCAAGGACCAGCTCTTGAAGCTCCGACCGACCAAACAAGACCTCCTTTTGCATTATGGAACTATGGCCAAGATCTTGAAGGACAGTCAATTTCTGATTCCACCTTTCGAAGAGCAGATGAGTACTTTAAGAAATCCGATATTGCTGGCGCATTATCAATTTATCGCACCATCGAAGAAAGGCTTCTAACAAAAGAACTGCTTGCTGCTTTAGTAGTCAGAAAAGCCACCGCTTACCTTAGTTTACAACAACCACAGTCTGCGCTTGATCTTTTAAGCACTTATTTTGACGAGCAGCGGATTTCTGCTGAAGAAGTTACAGGCCATTTTGCACTAATGTTGGCATACGCTTACGGATCCTCTGGAGATGTGGATCAATCGCTTGCTTGGTTTTCCAAAACGATTGTTACGGAGTCAAATTCACCAATATTTGCCGATGCTGCCGAAAAAGGAGTTAGATTTTTATTAAATGCGATTCCGTCGACGGACTTTTTGCCAGTAGCAGCAAAGTGGAAAAGTGATCCAAATGTTGGAACATTTGTCGCTCAAGAAGATGCTATTAGAAATGTGCCTGAAAATAAGAATAAATATAATACTCCTGTACGAGGTGCGTTTTGGTTAAAACCATTATCAGGAATTAATCCTCTAACTGTTCCTATCAATCAATCTAATACAGAATCAGCTAGTCAAATATCATCTGCAAAAATCGGGGTAATATTGCCTTTAACAGGGCCTCTTGCTCCGCTAGGAGAAGGCACTAAAAACGGTATGCAGATCGCAATCGAAGTTGAAAATGAACCAAGAATCGAGGTTATTTTCAAAGATCCTGGATTTCAAGATCCAGCAGCAGACCTTGCTTCCGCAGAACAAATTGCCAGAAATCTTGTAAAGACTGATCAAGTAAATTTGTTGGTTGGTCCACTATTATCAGAGCAAGCACCTGCAGTTCGAACTGTTGCACTTCAAGAACGAATCCCGCAGCTATCTTTATCTAAAGGAAATGCATTTGAAACAGGTGATATAATTTTCAGATTTGGTGCAACAAGTAATAGTCAAATGGATACACTACTTGATGCGGCATCTGATGTTTTGGGTATGCAAAAATTCGCGATTGTATATCCTGAACTTCCATTCGGTTTAGAATATGCGACTTCATTTAAAAAATATCTGACTGCTAAAGGATTGCAACTTGTGTATGAGGCTTCTTATGCACCCGGTGATTCCTCCAAACTTTCTATTATTGCTTCGGAAGTTGAAAGACTCTCGATTGATGGAATTTTTGTTCCTGATAACATAGAGGGGGCTAGATCATTCTTGTCCTTATTATCCGAAGAATTTAGGAACAGAGTCCGCCCGATGGGCCCAGCTACTTGGGATTCTCCTCAGGCGTTAGCACAGTCACAGGCAATATTTAATAGAGCAATTTTTATCAGTCCATTTTTTATGGGTAGCTCTAATCCATTAATCCGTAAGTTTATAGATCGCTATAAAGCTAAGTTTGGGAAAGCACCAGACTTTTTAGCAGCTCAAGGTTTTGATGCGATTACATTAGCAATTGGAGCCGCTAGAAAAGTAATCAACGAGGGAGGCTCTTTTGATCTCGCACTTAAGCACATCGAGTCGTATGATGGGCTAACAGGTCGTATGCAAGTTGATGTAAGTGGCGAAGTAAGACGTGCTTACGCAGTTTTGGAACTAAGAGAAGGACGACTACAAATATTAGCTCGAGATAGTAAAGGGGATTTAAGTGGCCAAGCGCAAACCAACCAAGAAAACAGCCAAGAAACAACAAACCAAGGAAGATACTAATCAATCAAGTAGTAATGAACTGATTGTAACGTTCCCTGAAGTTCTTCCAACTCTGCCAGCGCGCGAAATGGTAGCATTTCCTGGTGTAATGCTTTCTTTGTATGTGGCAAGACCTGGAAGTATCGCTGCAATCGAAGCTGCGCAAAAAAATCAGGGACTCTTGTTTGTTCTTAGTCAAAGAAATCATGCGTTAGAAGATCCATCTTCTTCAGATCTTCACAAAATGGGTGTTGTTGCTCACGTTGTGCGTGTCTTAGCAGCAGGAGACGGACGCCAAAAAGTTCTTCTTCAAGGACTTTCCAGAGGTGAAGTTAGAAAAATCACAAAAAATAAAAATGGTATCTTTGAAGCAAAAGTAGAAGTGGTCCCAACGGGCGAAGTAAAACGCACTAAACAAGTTTTAGATATTGTCGCAAAAATTCGAAGCAATATTCA
>JBILET010000317.1:0-2842 GCA_044351935.1 Bdellovibrionota bacterium | reverse complement strand
TTTTAATATCCTAGCTGTCTCTGCCAGAGCTTTATTTCTATCAGCCACATTCAATGAAGACCCGAATGTTACTCCATCAAAAGAAGAAGAAGCTTGACCAGTATTTTCTCCGGTACCCTTAAACCAAGTAACATTTGAGCTACTTTGAAGTTGTTTGATACCGTTATTCCTCATGGCATCATTGGGTTCAACCGCGTTAACAGTGAATCCTCGTTTAGCTAGCTCTTTGGTTAGGTGTCCTACACCAGCACCCACATCGCAAATTGCGTCACCAGATTTAGCCCCTGCTATAGATAACATCTGATCAATAGCGGACGAGGCATAATCAGGTCGTTTTAAGTAGGCATCAGCCAGTGAGGAATAGTCCCAGGTAACTTCCTTAGGATTAGAGCTTGAATCTGAAGGCGATGACATGATGACTCCTAAAATATGTAACTATTTAAACTACTTGCGTGCGGCAAGAACATTCTAGAAGGTAAATATATTACCCGTCAAACCGAAACCTACTAAAGCCCTGTAAGCATCTAAATTTATGTAACAAAGTACCATTTTTCGAGTCCCAAAATGGTCATGGAAGATACATTTTTGCTAATTGTTATTTAGGATGCGTATGACCAAGGTAGGGTTCGGTTTCCGTTCAAAAGCACAGAATTTGCTTCAACTTCAAAAGTTTAATTTATCTGCGCAGATTCCTGAGCTGATCACATTTACAGTTGGTGAATATAAAAAATCCTCTGAAGCTGTAATCAAAACAATACAAACAAAATTTAAAACTAATACGATAATTATTCGAAGTTCTGCAAGTAATGAAGACTCATCATCAAGTTCTCACGCAGGCGAGTATGATAGTGTTGCTCATGTAGATGCTAGTTGTTTTGACTCAATTAAAAATGCAGTTGATAAAGTAATTTCTTCTTATGGGGACGCTTTAGATAACGATGAATTTTTTGCGCAGATTCAAGTTAAAGATGTAAAGCTAAGTGGTGTATTATTTACTCGCGATCTTGATACGCTGGCTCCATATTACATTGTAAATTTTGATTTATCCGGAAGTATAGATGGAATCACTTCTGGTTCGTCTGCTGATTCAAAGACATATATTCGTTTTAGAAATTCAAAGTACCGCTGTGACAATCCTCATGTTGAATCAGTTATTAAACTTGCGGAAGAATTATTCTTAATTACTAAAGATGATGCATTGGATATCGAGTTTGCAGTTGACCAAAATGGGATACCATATCTATTACAAGTTCGCCAAATAGTTAGAGAAGGTAAAAATATTTCAGTTACAGACCAATCATTATCTGACGCATTATATCGCGTAGAACGAAAAATCGAAAAGTTAAATGGACCGCATCCTGGACTATGCGGGAAAAATGCAATCTATAGCGTAATGACTGATTGGAATCCTGCAGAAATAATAGGTACAAAACCTAGAATGTTATCATTATCCATGTATAAAGAACTTATTATGGATAATATTTGGGCTTATCAACGTAGTAACTATGGATATAAAAATCTACGAGGATTTCCTTTGCTAGTCTCTTTCCTTGGAGCCCCATATATCGATGTTAGGGCAAGTTTTAACTCTTTTATACCGGCAGTACTAGACCAAGAGCTTACCGAAAAATTAGCCGATCATTATGCTAAAAAGTTAATAAGCACACCCACTGATCATGACAAAGTTGAATTTAAAATTGTTTATTCATGTTATTTTTTAAATTTATCTGAAAAAATTAAAGAACTGTTATCAGAAGGTTTCTCTGAGTTAGAAGTTGACAGGATTAAATTTTCGCTATTACAGTTAACCAATAAGATAATTTCTAAGCGAGACGGATTGTATCGTACGGATCAGGAAAGAATTGCAAAATTAGATCAAAAGTTTATAGAAGTTCGCGACAGTAAATTACCTACAATAGATAAAATATATTGGCTAATTGAAGATTGTAAACGTTATGGGACTTTGCCTTTTGCGGGGCTTGCTCGGGCCGGTTTTATTGCAGTTCAACTACTAAGAAGTATGGTTGACCTACAAATTATTACAGCTTCTGAATTTAATAGATATTTAAAGTCTTTAAATACTGTGAGCAAGCAACTAGTCAATGACTTTGGCAGTTATCGAAAAAATCAAAAAACTAAGCAACAGATACTTGATAAATACGGCCATCTTCGCCCTGGTACTTATGATATATTATCTGCCCGGTACGATGAGGCATTCGATGTATATTTTTCTGAAGATTCAATTACAAATAATCATCTAGAGGAAGAAGGGGAACATTTTGAATTTAGTGATTCTCACAAGGAAAAGATAAGTTTCCATTTGGCTCAGAATGGAATCATGGTTAGTGTTGATGAGCTAATGGAATTTATCAAGGAAGCTATTGAAGGTCGTGAATATAGCAAATTTGTTTTCACTCGCTCCTTGAGTCATGTTTTGTTACTAATCGATCAGCTAGGTTCGTCAGTAGGAATATCCAAAGAAGATATGTCTTACGTTGATGTTAAAACTATCCTTTCATTATATTCATCGGTTACTTCTTTAGACCTTGGTTCAATATTAAAAGAAAATATTCAACGCAATAAAGCAGAATATGAAGTAACGAAGGCGATAAAACTTCCCGAAATTATCACAGACCCGTCAAAAATATATAGTTTTTACGTGGGAGAATCCGAGCCTAATTTTGTAACTCAAAATAGAATTGTTGAAACTGTAATATTAGAAAGTCAGTTAACATCTGCAGATCTTAAAGATAGAATTGTTATGATAAGAAGTGCCGATCCTGGTTATGATTGGCTATTCTCTAGGAATATTGCTGGACTAGTGACAATGTACGGTGGATCT
>JBILET010000315.1:0-2865 GCA_044351935.1 Bdellovibrionota bacterium | reverse complement strand
CATCATTAAGCTTCACAGTGGCATCCCAACCATCAGGTCGATGCCCGGTCTCTACTACATCCATGTCAAATAGTGCGGTGCGATTGCCGCCCGACCTTGCAAGAGAATAATTTGAGGCTGCTACTAGTAAATCAAGTCCCTGTGGCATGGACAGATCTAAATCAACACCACTTTCTGCTAAAGCCTGTGTTACCGCTTTGATGCTCATAATATCGTACCCCTCATTTACAAATACTTACTTGAAACTTGCTCGATTTTTTGTACGTGTTTAAAGTGTGCGGGAAACAAGGCGGCTAATCAATTAAAATTACCACAGAATTTCGTGCATTGTTTCTCAGCACGGTTTAATGGTGACGCCCCCCGTTTATAAGGGGTCAATAAGTTTGTTTTGCCTGATTGTAACGAACACAATTCGTGTCACCGTTTCCTATAATTCATTTTACCCCGAGCCCATCTATAAGCTTTAGAAAATTATTAACTTGAAATTTTTGGTCATAAGGCTGTGCACAAAGAATCATCACTTTTAAATCCCCAACCTTTTTGATTGCAGCATATAAATGAACTTTCGATTTAAAACGAAGTGAATACGCGTGTCCATACAACGCTGAATCGATACCATTCGGAGTAAGTCCGTCCAATGATTCACGAACGATATCACGCATGCCCGCCCAAGAATCGAATTGGGTATTCAGCAGATCTAAAGAATTTGATTTCGAGTCTACGGTTGTAAATAGAATCCAGGGACGATGGATTAATTTCTCATCGAGACTTGAAATACAGTTAACTACATCTAAAAACCTAAAACACCCATAGTTTTTGTGATTTTTGATGAAAAAAGGCAAACCCTCAAACAAGTCGATTTCATCGAGAGGTGTCCACTTGGCAGATTTTAGAATATCCAAGAATTGATCCTTGAGTTGACTCTCTTTCGACAGCATTCCAGTAGCATCAAGAATTCCTATATCCCCAGGATTTACTTGATGAACTAAAGTAAAACTAAAATTTTGTGATGTAGGATTAGAATATATCAGTCTAGAGTTTGAAGATAATTCCTGCATAGATACAAATCCAGGCCGGCTACTTAGAGCCATCGATTTAAAAATTTCATCAAAAGATTTTGATGCATTTTCACGAACCATTGGCATTCTTGATGCCGATATATTTGATCCATTTTTATCCTTAAGAATCTTATTTTCCAAGGTAAATGTATTTGGGGCGCTAACAGCTACAAAACCAGAGGTAAGCCGAAATGTATTTATGGTATGATTCTGTGCGCCGCAAAATGATCCGAATAAGAATATCAATAAGAAAAGAAATATTTGACGATACATTTTCATGAAAAGATTATCTCTGTATTTTAAGTTGCTAACGTTTGGAAACATATTACAGACTCACCCTATAAAATAAAGCAAAATGGCTACCGGAATTAATATTATGAGGAGCCAATAACCTAACATTAGGAACTGACGCCAATAACAGATGTCATTTTTATCATTAACGCCCCCACATTTTTCGCATATCACCGCAGTATCAGGAGGAATGGTAGTTAGCACCTCTATTTTTTTTTGTGGTGGAATATAATGGGAATCAAGTAAGGGTCTTACTTTGAACAAGTGTCCACACGATCTACATTTAAAAATATTATCAGTATATTTCATGATTTGGCTCAGTGAGTAAACCTCACTCTATCACTAACAAGAAAGCACGTCTGTCTTTAATCCTCCAAACGGCTCATATTGTGATTCATAACTTATGCGGTAACCTGCGTTACGTAGATCATGATCGTCAAAATCCATGTCTCTTTTTAAGTGAACAATTCCTGGAATTTTCAAGTTACCTAACAACCATTCAAAATATGCTTTGCGACTCTCTCGGTGTCGTGGTTTTGTTTGATTTTTGCTTGAATGAACCGTCATGCCATCTGGGGGAAAGATTTTTATATCCACGTCTTCGGAAAAACGATTGATGATATTCCATCCTTTTGATAGAGAAGTTCCGCCTTTAAGTTCATATCTGAATCCCGCATTTTGAAGCGCCCAAAGAACATGCATAAGCCAGTAATCTTTTTCTAAAAGCTGCGGGGCAATATTTGTTTGAGCACGTATTGTTTCAACAATATTTGGGAAATTTTCAAGTTCATGTAAAAACGGTTTATCCGACACTTGCAGTTAGCTCCTTTAACATTCTGTTTGCGCTTACCTTTCCAAAACGAGCCGCGGCCTTGAACAACTCATCTTGTCTCAGCTCTCCAGCCTTGCGTTTTAGGGATTTCATAAACTTTTCAGTTTCGGGAGGCTCGTGAACTTCGTTGTAATTATTGAGCAGATCCACAAATAGATATTCCTCGTTAAATTCGTCTGGCTTTGGATAATTTACTGGTCGTTGAAAGTAATAACTCATTCCATCTAACTTCAATCTGCCAACACGTTTTCGGTTATAAACAAGAGTCTCGTTTGTAAGTTGAGTAAGTCCTACTGCAAGGCCGTTAAAATAGTTGAGGGAGGTGAGAAGAAAATCGTCCGTCTTTAGAAATGCACGTATAACTTTTTCTTGGGCTGGTGCCATTGGGCCAAATCTCGACATCTCGGGGCGGTAGTAAACTCCAGGCGCAGCTTTCCTAACTTTTTTTGCAGTAAGCAGTTGCTTTAATTCTCGATCAACCGACTTCGAGAACGCATAAAGCTCTTCGCGTCGGTAGACACGGCCTTCTTCCATTTTCTCAAATAATTTATCAGCGTTTTTAACTCTCATATAAGTAATTTTAACTAGTTACATCATTAGATGCAAGTTTTTTTAGTAAAAATTCATGCAATAAAATCTATAACTTATTGATATTACTGATGTCTATCCAAATATTTTCCTATT
>JBILET010000313.1:0-2889 GCA_044351935.1 Bdellovibrionota bacterium | reverse complement strand
CGACAAATGGAGGAAGAAAAATCGGCGCTAGAATAAGTAATTCAATGTAACTTTTAAACTTAAATTGTAATCTTTCTATAGCTATCGAGATCGGAACAGAAAAAATCCAAGTAAATATACAACACAATATTGCGACAAAAACAGAATTGAGTACTGCCGACAGCGCAAACTGATCCTGAAATAGATAAATAAAACTTACAAATGAAAATTTTTCATCAACAATAAAAGCTCTTCTTAATACGATCCAGCTAGGATAAAAAAGCGAAGAAACTAAAAATAATCCAACAACAATTGAAACAATGCTACCTTTGGAATTTAGCAGTCTAATTAGATTTTTCAATTTTTCTATCATTGGACCGAAACTTTACCGTCACTAAAGCGAACTACCTGTGTAGCCATATCTTTTGCATCATCCACGTCATGTGAAACGATTATAGTTGTGACTCCTATTTCCTTAATGATTTTTTTTAATTCTTCGCGAATTGATGCTTTTACTGCACTATCCAAATTCGAAAGTGGCTCGTCCATAAGTAAAACTTTCGGTTTCTGAATTATTGCTCTTGCAAGAGCAACTCTTTGTTGTTGCCCTCCAGATAATTGATGAGGAAATCTTTTGTTGTATCCCTGCAAAGAAACCAAATTTAAAGTTTCATTAACAAGCTGCAATATTAGATCTGGACTATACTTTTTAATTTTTAAACCAAACCAAAGATTCTCTTCGACAGTCATATGTGGCCAAAGACAATACTGCTGAAAAACCATTCCTATATTTCTTTGACTGCCAGGGATATCGGTTACATCAATATTGTCAAATAGAACTCTGCCACTGTCGCAGTTCTCTAAGCCTGCAATGATTCTTAAAAGTGTAGTTTTGCCACATCCAGACGGGCCAACAAAAAAAGTCGTACTTCCAGAAGATATATCAAGTGAAATATCATTTAAAACGACTGCCGAGCCAAAACTTTTGCTAATATTACAAAGGTTAATTTGAACCATTTAATCTACCAAGTTGAAGCAAGCCTTGAAGAAGTTTTTCCTTTAAAAATCTTCAACGCAAACTGTCCTGCTTCTTTTAAGTATTTATGATCTATTCCTGTTTCAAAGCCCAACGACTCACAAAGAAAAACTAATTCTTCAGTCGCAATATTTCCAGTTGCTTTTGGAGTAAATGGACATCCACCAATTCCAGTAATCGAGCTATCAAAATAATCTACGTCCATTTTTAGCCCAACGTACGCATTGGCTATTCCTAGACCTCGAGTATCGTGAAGGTGTAAACCTATTTTAATCTTTGAATACTCTTTTCTCAATAAAGTAATCGCAGCTTCAACTTGTACGGGACTTCCTAGCCCCGTTGTATCCGCTAAAATAATATAAGTTGGCGATAAATTAACTTTACTTAGTTGATTTAGTAGTTTTTCAACAAACTTGGAAACATCACTAGCAGAAATTGCCCCTTCATAGTTACAACCAAAAGAGTTTGAAAGCATTATCCCAAATAGTTCACAGTTATTTGATTTATATAAGTTTACAGAGTCATTTATCGACGAAAAATGTTGTTCGAAATTTTGGTTGCTATTTTTTTGTAGGAAAGTCTGTGAAACGGAAGATTGTATCCAGCCCTGAGTAGAAATATTGCCAAAACCTTTGGATCGCAAAAATCCTTTATCGTTTAAATAAAGGGCAGAAAATACTCCATTTTGGCGTAACGGCAATCCGTCTAATATCTTATCACTGTCAGCCATTTGGGGCACTTTGTCTGGCCTTACAAGTGCTGTTGCTTCAATTTCGGGGAAATTAGCCTTATCTAACAACCCAATTAGTTTAAGCTTATCTTCTGTTGGAATAATCGAAGAATATGACTGGACTCCCTCTCTGGGGCCTACTTCTCGGATAAATATAAATTTTTTACTTTGTGCCAAGTTGCTCATTAGTTATAGGATTACACTTAAATATGACTTCGGTAAACTACGAATCAATAGAGCAAGCATTAGGACAGATACGTAAATTCTTCCCTCCGACACCTCTGCTATTTTCAGCATTATTTTCGGAATTTTGCTCTAAACCAGTACATATTAAATGGGATAATACTTTAAGAACAGGTTCATTTAAAGAAAGAGGCGCTATCTGTGCACTATCAAATCTTTCTGAGGAGCAAAAAAAACTTGGAATAATAGCTGCCAGCGCTGGCAATCACGCACAGGCACTTTCGTATTACGCTAAAAATTTCAACGTTGAATGCGAAATTATCATGCCTAAATGGGCAAGCTTAGTAAAAGTTACTAAAACCAAAAAATATGGAGCAAACGTAGTTCTTTACGGGAATACATTTCAAGAAGCATATGACTATGCGATAGACAAGTCTAAGACAACTGGTAAAATTTTTATATCAGCCTTTGACAATGACCACATAATAAATGGACAAGGATCTTTAGGAATAGAACTATTAGATCAAAGTTCTGATTTTGATAGTGTAATAGTTCCGATTGGAGGTGGTGGTCTAATTTCTGGAATAGCTACTGCCATTAAGAATCGAAGACCACATATTAAAATTATAGGCGTTCAATCTGAATGGATAGTACAAAACAGGACTCACGGTCACACTACTTCACTTCTAGCTCCTTCTACTATCGCAGACGGTATTGCTGTAAAAAATATTGGTGTTAAAAATAAAGTTATAATTGATCAACTAGTTGACGAAATTGTCACAGTATCCGAAGAACAAGTTGCTTCTGCTATTGTTAGACTTCTTGAATTCGAAAGAACAATTGTAGAAGGCGCTGGAGCTGCATCAATTGCAGCACTAATGCATAATTTAATTTCAACAAAAATACAAAAACCTATCGCTGTTGTATGTGGTTCAAACATCGATCTAGACGTTGTTTATCG
>JBILET010000312.1:0-2891 GCA_044351935.1 Bdellovibrionota bacterium | reverse complement strand
AAGTTTTAGTAGGCGCTTTTACGAGCAACGAAACAGGAACAGATTGAATACCCGTGCTAGCACTAGTTAAATTTTGAGCAGTAATTGAAGGTTTTTTACCTAATTTACAAATCCAAGATAATTTTTGTACTGCTTGTAGTTGCTTAAGTTTTCTTAAAGACTCCCGACGTGTCTTGCTTGATCTAGATTTGGATGATCTTTTTAACTCGGCAATCGAGTCAGTTAAAAGTTTAAAAACTTTTTTATTTCGATTCTTTGCAAATGTTCCGGCTAAATACGTTTTGCCATTTTTACTGCCACAGGTAATAGCGTCGAAAGTATATGACTTCTTAACAACAAACGTCTTTGAAGCTGCATAAACTGGCTGGGATAAAATTGCCAATAAAATATTAAGGCACACAATTGATGTAAACTTGAATATCTTCATTTAATTATCTCCGCTTAGATAAGGTCTTGATACTTCAAGGAGTTGCTTCATTAATTCTACACAGAGCATATAACTGCCTAATTTCAAATGATATTATCTGGATTTTCTTTGCCTATTGATGAAAGGCCCAATAGGCTAGAATCACAAATATGACTAAATACACATACGTAATTTTCCTACTGCTAATTTTATTAGCTACTAACGTTAATGCAGATCAAGATTGGGACAATATTAAAAATCACGGTCCTCATGCAGGATTTGTTAAAACGAATAAAGATAAAACTTTGGGGCTAGAGGTAATTTCCTTACACAAAGGACAATTCAGGGTGTTTGTACTTGCTTCAAACTACGGACCCTTTACATCAAATGATATCAAAGTTACTGCGTCACATAGCGGAAACCAAAAAAATAAAAACGTTTGTGCGCAAAAAGATGATTACTTTGATTGTAAACTTTCAGACAATATCGACGACCAGGAGTTAATTTTTCATATCCTTTCTAAATCACCTAAAGTTGATGAGGAGTTTTCGATTAAATTGCCTTAGATATAAATTAGATAACTACAAAAAAGGCATTACCATATCAAAACACGGTGCTGTAATGAGGGGATTCTCATTTTGGATAACCCAATCTTTTATCGGAACCTTGATACCAAACGGATCAATTCTGACATCAAGCCCAGATTCAGCTGACAATAGCGCTGCAGGCAGATCCCAAGCTTTAACAGAAAATTGAATTTGAATTTGCTCAAAACCTTGAGCGAGCCTTGAACAGTCATTTGCAAAACCACCAAATCTATAGAAGTTTTCAACAGCATCGGAGTTTTTTAATTTATTAACAACATTTAGTTCTCCGTTCTTACCTGCATAAAATAGCACTGCACAGGATACTAATGGCAAAGAACAATTAGCATTTACTCTGCACATTGATGCGCCAGAGTTGTCGCCGTAATCAAATACAAAACATCCTTTTCCTAACTGAGCGATAAAAAACTTTCGTTGCGGAGTATTAAAGAAAACTACCCCCACAACCTTACCGCCATTAACCACTCCTACCATTGGACCAAATCCAACTTGAGAGTTAATAGCTGTTAGAAACCTCTTGGCTGATGTTGTCCCGTCTAGTGGATCGACAACATAATAATCAGATGATGTACCTATCTTACTATGAGTCTGGGGCATCTCCTCGCTGACGATAGGTAGTTTTTTTAGATTATCTAAAAGAATTTTCTGCAGCTCTAAATCAAGATTTAAAACTAATGTTGCATCAGGCTTAACTGTAACCTTAAGAGGAGAATTATTATTAGCGGTCAAAACGATATGATCTGCAGCTTTTTGAACCGCTTGGATCGCCTCAATTAGGGGCTCTTCAAAATTCGACAGTGTGGATAATATAGACATATACGTATTCTATTATGACAGTTTTTTTTCAAGAACAACACGCCGATAAAATTGGCAAAGAACCTCTTCAAAGCCTTATTGAAGGTTATGTTTCGTTTTATGCATCAGGTTCAAGTCATACTGCTCGTGCTAAACAATTAGATTTAAATCATTTTTTAAATTTCTTATTAAGTTTTCGCAGAAAAAAAAGCCCAAAAGATCTAAAAGTTAGCGACTGGGATTTTTCTAGCGTCCAAAGATTTGTAGAAGACTCATTAAAAGCCGGAGAATCGCCTGCTACAGTTGCAAGAAGATTAGCCACTTTAAAACATATGGGGCGAATGCTTTCAGAGAAATTTTCGGGATTTATAAATCCTGCAAGAGATGTGAAGGCGCCTAAAATTGCACCTGCAAAACCTAAATCATTAGAACCTAACGAAATTGAACAGATTCGAGAAGCAGCTAACAAAACAATAACAAAAAATTCCGGATTTATTCAAAAACGCAATCTGACTATTTTTAATTTTTTACTCGACACAGGCCTTAGAGCTGATGAGATTAGGCTTTTAAGATTAAATCAAATTGATGATGAGCTAACTTGGATTAAAGATGTCCGAACAAAAGGCAGAAGATTTAGAAACGTATATATTACTTCTGCGATGCGCGAGCACTTAATAAAATATTTAGAGCTACGAGAAAAAGAATTATCAAAATTTTTTAAACCTCTAACTAATAAAACTTCCAAGCAATTACCCCTGTTTATAAGTACTTTTAACGCCGTGCCAGATAAACCTGATTCGTTCCTGCTTGGCGCAAAAACATTATGGCGTTCGGTTAGACAGCTATCTACAGATACTAAACTTCACCCTCACTTACTTCGACATAGTTTTGCAATCGATCTTTTAGAGCAATCTAACGATATTAGACTAGTAGCCCAAGCTCTTGGTCATAGTGATGTTCGTGTTACGATGCGCTACACTGAAAGACGTGACGAGGAAGTCGCAGCAGCGCTCGAAAAATCGCGTAAAAATTTTAAGAAAAGTAAGTAGTGATGGATTTTAGATTGATGACACGTAAAGACATCC
>JBILET010000236.1:0-3534 GCA_044351935.1 Bdellovibrionota bacterium | reverse complement strand
CATATGACTCCTATGTGGCAAGATACACTCGAGAAGATAAATAGAAACTTCACCCGACTTCATCAGTTGTTGTTTGGATTTCAAGACTACTGTGTTATTGCTGAAGTTGTGGAGTAATCTATAAGTGGCAAATATTTTAATACTAGGCGTTAAAGTTCCGTTTACTAGCGGTGGACAAGAAGCGCTGGTGAAATCTTTAACAAATGAGCTAAAAAAACGTGGCCATCAAGTTGATGTAGTTGAACTGCCGTTTCAAGTTCTTCCTAAAGAGGGATTATTGCAGCAGTGTGCAATGTGGCGGTCTTTAGATCTTTCATCTTTTAGTGGTCAAAAAGTAGATCTAGTAATCGCAACCAAGTTTCCTAGCTATTACATAAATCACCCTAAGAAAAGCGTATGGTTAGTTCATCAGCATCGTGCAATTTATGATCTGTACGGAACTAGATATTCTGATTTTAGCGATGACCCGCGCGATGAAACTTTGCGTGCAAAATTAACTCAAGGCGATCAAAAAGTATTATCCGAGGCAAAATTTATTGGCTGTATTTCTAAAAATGTTAGCCAAAGATTAAAGTTATATAATTCGATTGATTCTACTACTTTATATCCTCCGCTGCCTTTGGGAGATCGATATTATTGTGGTGAAAGTCAACCATACATATTATCCGTCGGAAGATTATGCTCAATTAAACGAGTAGACTTAATATTAAAAGCTCTTCCAATGATTCATCAGTTTGTTACATTAAAAATTGTTGGAACACCTGATGAGCCTGGAATCATGGATTATCTTCAAAGCGAAGTTAGCAAACATCATTTGTCGCATAGGGTATCATTTTTAGGTCGTGTTTCGGATGAAGAGCTGCTTTCTTTATATGCAAATTGCAAAGCTGTTTATTACGGGCCTTTTAATGAAGATTACGGATATGTCACTTTAGAAGCTCAGTGTTCATCAAAGCCAGTTATCACATGTAGTGATAGCGGAGGAGTCTTAGAATTTGTTAGAGATGGAATAGATGGAGTGATTGCCGAGCCTAACGTTGATTCGATAGCTAAGGCTACTAACAGGTTAATAGAAGATACTGAATTTGCCTTAAAGTGCGGTCTAAATGGTAAAGCTTCTATTGATGCATTAAATTTGGCAAAACACGGTTGGTCGACGGTTGTTGATAGTTTACTTTCGCCATTGTCTTAAATTGAATTTAAAAACGTGCAGAATAATATAGTAAAAACAATAGCATGGTTTACTGCAAACGACTCAAACTCTGGCTTGTTAAGCCGTAGTTCATATTTAACCAAAATTATTGTTCCTGCACTAATTAAACAAGGCATAGACGTTGATTTATATTCAGATATAACTTCTAATTTTTACATAGATGATAAATTATCGTTACCTGTTAAGCATTACTTAACAGCCGGTGATTATCATCAAGATAAAAACTACTCACTTTTTTTTCATCAAGTTGAAGAAGGAAAGCAATACCACTTCCTTCGCGCATTAATAGGCTTGTATCCTGGAATTACTTTTTTTCATGATTTATATCTTAGTGACTTAGGTCCTGATCCGCTGACCAATAGTCCATGGAGCTGGGTGAGCAGTAAACTCTATTCGCAGGAGTTTTTACAGCATATTGACTGGCCTGATAGACTTAAAGAATTTCCTCGAGTAGGCCCATTTCCACAGCGTGAAGTAAGTTTATCCGTCGCAACTATCAGTCCGACTGTTAGGTTTTGTGATGATATAAGCCGCTCAGAATATGCAAAGGGTAAAAAAAATTTTTTCTGCCCTTACCCAATAGATCCTAAAATTATAAGAGCCGCTTGCAATGAAGAAAATCGTGCAACTCAATCTGCAAATCAATTAAAAATTGCAATTTTTGGTTCCGCAAATATCGAAGACAGAGTTCATAAATTATTTTTAGCTTTGCGAAATGTAAACAAAAAAGTTTGTGTTAACTGGATGTTGCCAGCTTCTAGTGTGCAAATTGCATCTGCTAGAGCTGAGGAATTTAATATTAAGTGCCAGTTTGTAACAGACGTTTCTTGTGAATCATGGTTCAAGATTGTTTCTGAATCAGATATTGCAACTCTTACTAGATTTAGCGCATTTGGATCGTTATCTCCTTACTTGGATGTTGCGCTGCTTGCCTCAAAACCAGTAATAGTAACAGATTTTGGTGATGCTGATTATTATCCAAACAATATAGTATCTAAAATACAAATGGGCAGTTTTGAGGCAAATAAAATTGCTAAGTTGATTAATGATCTGTCAACTAAAGATCCAGTATCAAATTCACAAGGTAGAAGTTTTGTACTCGAGAACAATCAACTAGACCAAGTCTTGCACAATTTAATTTGTGTTTTTAACGCAACCTATCAAGCCCAACAGAATACAAATCTCAGATGGAACGAGCTTGTCAAAAATGCCTCTATAGAATTTGATCAAGTCATTTTCCAAAAGGAGTATCGTGAACTTGGTTGGTAACAAAAATAATCTTGCTCACAGATATGCTTTTGTAGTGCCAAGATGTGGCCAAGGTATTGCAGGTGGCGCAGAAACCCTAGTTCGTGAGTTAGCCGAGCGTTTAAGTAGTAGGGGTAATCCAATCGAAATTCTTACAACTTGTGCGAAAGATAACAGAACTTGGCAGAATTTTTTTACCCCCGGTGAGTCAACCGAAAATGGTGTCTTGGTGCGTAGATTTGCTGTATCCGAGCGGGATCTTGATTCATGGGTTCCCCTTCAAATCAAACTTAGCCAAGGATTACGATTATCTGTGGAAGAAGAAGTTGCATGGATGACGCATTCTGTTAATTCGTATGATTTATATGAATATATAAAGTCTAATAGTCACAAGTATCGAGCACTATTTTTTGCCCCGTATCTTTTTGGCACAACGTTTTGGGGATCGTTAATCGACCCTGCTAGGTCAATTTTAATTCCGTGTCTTCATGATGAATCATATGCATACACAAACGTTATTGCATCGATGTTTAGATTAACTAAAGGTTGCTTATTTAATGCGTTGCCAGAAAAGTGGTTAGCACAGTCTCTTTATGGAGAAGTTTGCGGTGATGAAGTTGGAATGGGATTTGATCCAGTTGAATATAAAGTTAGAACGGCGGAGTCAAAAGTTCCTTCAAGATATATTTTATATGTTGGACGCAAAGAAACAGGTAAAAACTTACATCTGTTAGTTGATTATTTCATTGCAAGTAAACTTTCTAATCAAATAGATAGCGATGTTGGCCTTGTTATTGTCGGAGGAGGAGATTTTTCTGATATTAATAGGCCTAAAGCTAAGAACAGAAATGATATTTTTGATTTAGCCCACGTAAGCGAAGAAGAAAAAAAAGCACTACTACAAAACGCTATATGTTTAATTCAGCCTTCAACTAATGAATCATTTTCAATTGTTCTAATGGAAGCTTGGCAGCTAAAAACTCCTGTAGTTGTTCATGCTAGATGTCCTGTCACTAAATACCATGTCGAGCAATCTAATGGAGGGCTATATTTTGGCTCTGAAGCTGAATTTG
>JBILET010000066.1:0-7128 GCA_044351935.1 Bdellovibrionota bacterium | reverse complement strand
TTAATAAGATAATCAATGATCCAGAGTTAGCGAAAAGTTTTGGTCATAATGGTGATAAATATGTCGCTACTCAGTATAATTGGAGCGCCGTACTTGCTAGATTTGATCAAACGGTTGATAACATAATTAATTCTTAAATTAGCGCAGCTTTTAACAATGGCTAAATCCATAATTCAGCAAGATTTATTTTCTCAAGATGATTCTAATCAAGAGATAGCCAAACAAATTAATTTTTTAGTTAGTAAACTTAATCAAGCGTGTATTGATTATTATGTAAAATCTAGCCCTACGATTAGTGATGCAGAATATGACAGATTGTACCGCGAGCTTGAACAGCTTGAATCTAAATACCCAAATCTGAAGTTACCTCACTCTCCTACTAATCGAGTAGGCGCAGAAGTTGCAAAAGACTTTAAAAGCGTCCCGCATCGCGTGCCGATGTTGTCTTTAAATAATGCGCTTGATCTAGAAGAGTTAAAAGAATTTAACGAACAAGTAATTCGCTTTTTAGCCAAAGAAAATATTTCTGTCCTTAATGACTGCGTAACTTACACCGTGGAACATAAGTTTGACGGTGTTGCCGTATCCTTGTTGTATGATAATGGAGTATTTATTCAAGGTTTAACTCGAGGTGATGGATCGGTTGGCGAGGATATTACACAAAACCTTAAAACAATTCGCTCAATTCCTCTTAAATTACAGGGGCAGTTTCCGGCAGGATTACTAGAAGTTCGCGGTGAAGTTTTGTTTTTAAAAGATGACTTCAATAAGTTTAATGCCGAGCGAGCAAAAAAAAATGAAGAACAATTTGCCAATCCTCGAAATGCTGCATCTGGAACGTTAAGACAATTAGATTCTAAAATTACAGCTACTAGACCACTTACATTTTTTGCCTATGGATTTGGAGTAGTTCCTGATAATTATCTTCCAGACTCACAATTCGAAGCGATGCAAACCGTAGCTTCCTATGGATTTTTGATTTCTCCAATTTTACAGAAAGCAAGCGGTTTTAATGACCTTAGTAAACGTTACACCGAAACTGAAAACACAAGAAAAGATCTTCCGTTTGAAATAGATGGATTGGTTGTAAAAGTCGATAGCTTACAGCTTAGGGACAAACTTGGAATGCGCCAGAGGTCTCCTAGATGGGCGATTGCGGCTAAGTTTGCTGCTATCGAGGAGCACACAATTCTTGAAGACATTACAATTCAAGTTGGTAGAACTGGTGTATTGACTCCGGTCGCAAATCTAAAGCCTGTTCAGGTTGGAGGAGTAACGGTAAGTCGTGCAACTCTTCACAATGAAGATGAAATCAATCGTAAAGATTTAAAAATCGGTGATACTGTAATTGTAAGAAGACAAGGAGACGTAATTCCTGCAGTTGTAGGTGTAGTTGCTAAAAATCGCACAGGCAAAGAAAAAGAGTTCCAATTTCCCACTGAATGCCCTGAATGCAAAACAAAAGTAGTTCGCATCGAAGGAGAGGCAGTCTGGAGGTGTCCGAACTCTCTTTGCCCTGCCCAACTTCTTGGAAGAATAGAGCATTACGGAAGCAGAAAAGCTGCAGACATTGAAGGATTAGGCGAAAAAAGTGTTGAAACTTTGCTTGATGCAAAATTGCTGAACAAACTTTCGGATATTTATTTCTTAGACATTGCTAAAATTGCTCAACTGCCAAGAATGGGGGATTTATCTGCAAAAAATCTTGTTAATGCCATAGAAAATTCAAAAAATATTCCATTAGCCAGATTTATTTACGCTTTGGGTATTCGTCACGTTGGTGAGCGCACTGCTCAATCACTTGCAAACTTTTGTCAAAGTATCGATGCATTTTTTGAGCTTACAGAAGATCAGTTGTTAACTATTCCTGATATTGGCCAAGAAACATCTAAATCAATTCTTGAATTCTTATCTGATAAGAACCAAGTAGAAGATGTTAAGCGAATGTTGAATGCAGGAGTTACACCTTTTTATACAAAAGTTGATCAATCAAATTTAAAGCTCACCGGTAAAACTTTTGTTATCACAGGAACTCTTCCTACACTTAGTCGCGATGAAGCTACAGAGTTAATTGAATCAAATGGTGGTAAAGTTAGCTCGTCAGTAAGTAAAAAGACAGATTATTTGCTGGCTGGAGAAGATGCAGGTTCTAAACTTAAAAAAGCTATCGAATTGGGAATACAAATTCTATCGGAACAAGACTTATCTAGCATGTTGAGTCGTAACTAATACCTTTTATTCGAATTAGTATCTACCTGATATGATTACGCTTTATTAGCCATGTTTTGCTTTCGGCAAATATAAATCCTAAAAAATTAGGAAACTTCCAATATATTTTTGCGATATTACTAGAGTAAGAACTTAAATACGGTATTCTAATTTTTTAATACATAGATCATAAAGGGTTTGTTTTTCTATGGCTAACAAGAATTGTTTTTTAATACTTGTATTTATTTGCTTAGCAATTTGTCCAGTCACTTTAGCCCAAAAGCAAAATCTGTCCAATCACTCAACAAAATCTGCGCTAGTCTTCGACGGTCAATATGTAGTTACTAGGTATAATAATTTAAAAAATCAGAGAAGATTTTTTAGAAATTCTAAGTTTAAAGTTTTAAATATTTCAAACACAGTCTTTTTACTAACTACTGGAACTGTTCAATTTAGAAAATCCAGACCTACAAAAGTAATTAAAAAAAATATTAAAGAATCAAAAGTTCAAAGAGATTGTGCTCGCATTAAAAGAAGTGACCGTAATGTAAAATATTGTGAACCAAATTATGTTGTCCAATTCGACGCTGTCCCCGATGATGCTAAATATAATACTCAATGGCATCATAGAATTAGTTCAAGTGGAACAAATGTTGAGTCGGCCTGGGATAAGGGTACTGGCTCAAAGAGTATAATTGTAGCTGTAATAGACTCCGGTATCTCAACTTCACATCCAGACTTATCTCCCAACCTTTGGGTCAATCCAGCTGATCCTATTGATGGTTATGATAATGACGGTAATGGTTATGTGGATGATGTACATGGGTCTAACACAGCTGATCATAACACATCGTTACAGGACTGCATGGGTCACGGTACTCATGTTGCTGGAATTATTGGTGCCAAAGGAAATAATAGCTATGGTGTTTCAGGTGTAAATTGGGATGTTTCTTTGTTAACCGTAAAAGTTGCCCCGGGGTGTAGTAGTGAAGGATCATTTTATTCTGTACATAAAGCCTACGATTATATCTATGACTTGAAGTTAAATCGCGATATTCCAGTTCGCTTTGTAAATGCCAGTTATGGAACAACATCTGGGCCAAGCCAAATTGATCTAGATGCTATTAGGCGATTAAATTCAGTGGATATAATTTTAGTAGCTGCTGCAGGTAATGAAGATACTAATAATGATGTTGTACCTCACTATCCATCTTCATATTCATTATCAGAACCAAATGTGATTGGCGTAGCTGCACTTAGTTGTAATGGTAATATTACACAGTACACAAACTATGGTTCTTCTGTGAATATTGCTGCGCCAGGCGGCGCGCAGTCTTACAGTGGAGATTCATGCGGAATTAGTAGTACTTCAATAAATAGTTCAGGATTTGAGTACATGCATGGGACATCTATGGCCGCGCCTGTAGTAACGGGAGCATTGGCATTGATTGCATCGCAAAGACCTTATCTAAACAGCATGCGAGTTAAAGAACTTATTTATGCAGCGGCAGACAGAAGTTCAACTTTAATGAGTTGGGTTCATGATGGTAAAAAACTTAATATTGGGTATGCATCTGTAATAGGCGATCAGATATCAGATAGTTGTCCTGATGATATTAACAAGTTTGAACCTGGTTATTGTGGATGTGGATCCCCTGAAAATTACCGTGATCCAGATGGAGATGGAACAAAGGATTGTGTAGATGTATGTCCATTAGATCGCAACAAAATTATCCCCGGTATTTGTGGATGTGGAGTATCGGATATAGATAGAGATCAAAATGGAGTCAGCGATTGTAAAGATTCTGAAACTGCAAATGCTTTATATGGACAAATTAGAAATGTTAAACCGCCAAAGCCACGTTTAAAATTGTCTGGCAATCGCTTGAACTATTATCTGAAAGAGCAGCCTGGATTTGATTATATTCTTGAAGTATCTGTAGCCCCGTTAAGAAATTTGAAAAGTATCTCCACTAAATATTATATTGGTCGCTCTGCTGCTCTTTATTCCAAAGCCCCTGCTAAAAGAACTAAAATAACAGTTGGCTACTATTATAAAGTGCCTGGCAGAGAACTATACTCGCTGATAAGTCAAAAAGCTTCTATTATCCGCAGATAGAGATATATTCAAAAAATAATTTTCTATCCTTAATTTACAAATAATTAAATTAATAATTTGTTATGACCAGTGATCGCGATCAAAAACAATTACCTAGCTGCCCCAAGTGTAATTCAGAATATACTTATGAGGATCGAAGCTTATTTGTTTGCCCAGAGTGTGCTCATGAATGGTCGGTAGAGGCAGAAGTTATCGCAGTAGAAGAAGTATCAGTTATTAAAGATTCTAATGGCAATGTCCTTGCGGATGGCGACACTGTTACAGTTATTAAGGACTTAAAAGTAAAGGGATCTTCTTTGGTTGTCAAAGTTGGTACAAAAGTTAGTAACATACGCCTTGTCGATGGTGATCACGATATTGATTGTAAGATTCCTGGGATAGGCTCCATGAAACTAAAATCAGAATTTGTTAAAAAATCCTAATTTTAATCTGTTCTGACTATTTAAAAGATTGATCGACTACTTTCTTGTTGAGATCCACGATAGTTCTAGCCATATCTTGAACCATTTTAAGTACTGTAAGCGGGCGATTTTGTATTAGCTCTATAAACTTATCTTTTTCGATGCTAAGCACGGAGCAGTTTTGCGATGCGACTACAGAGGCAGTCCTAGGCATATCTGTAAGCGCTGCTAGAGCCCCGAAAATTTCATCTGCAAGAACCTCACCTACAATAATACCGTCAACTATAACGTTGGCGTGACCATTTAGCAGAGTATAGACTTCGTCACCGCTAGTGCCTTGCTTAATTATGACTTCACTAGGTGCAAAATTTCTCAATGAAGGAGAAAATTGTTTTTCCCCCTTTAAAGCATCAAGAAGTAGTGAATTTAGTAAAGCAGAACGCGCACAAAGAAGTTGATACCATTTTGGTGTACGGCCGAGGTCGGCTCACTTTGTTTAAATATAGACTCGTAACTATAGCGATTACATCTGACAGCAAAATCAGATTTGTATCTTCCGACCTTGTAATCAAATATTTCTTCAATACCAATTAGATCGCCTTCTTCTACAACTAAACAAAGATTATCCTGGCGATACCAAGAGAATGATCCTTCGGTCAGTTGGTAGATATACCCTCTGTTGGATTTGTCATCAAAAAGGTCTTCTTTTGCATGTAGCAGAATTTCCTCTTTGCATTGTGCTATTAAAGGTAAAAACTCCTCTAAGCAATCTTGAAGTATTGAATTAAGATTAGTACTGATTTGATAGTCACCGCTAATACAGTACATAACTTTATTTTATGGAATCGTTACATAGATCATTTGAGACGCTTTGTTAGATCCACCTGTCAAGTCTGCTCCAGCAGCTGAAAGATCTACTACATAGGTTCCAGGGCTTCCACCAGAACGCGATAAGCAGGTTTTAAGATCAACTGTAAACGTTAACGTATTAGACGAAGAAGTTGGTCTATCTGTAGCTTGATCAACTAATGGATGTAAATTTGCACCTTGATTTGCTAGTGGACTATTGCCTGTGCCTAGTGCAGTTGTATCTTCAACTAGCTCAGATGAAACACCAGTGTATAGTCCTGCACATGTAGCTTGTTGACTTTCAATTACTGCTCCGTAGTTTAAGCCACCGAAATCTTGATAACCAGATTCGGTTCCTAAGGGTTCACGTTGAGGTCTCCAGAAAGTTAAAGTAAGAAGTCCATCGCTTCCAAGCACAATAGGAGAGCCTGGTGATACACCAGGAATGGTTCCAGATTCTGGCGTTACAGCAGTGTAATCAACAGAAGTTGTTGTTCCATTAGCTGTGTATTCTTTTAGAGCAGGTATAGATACAAAATAAGGTGGTAGTGAAAAAGTTCTGGAAGATACTTCTCGTCCATTTGAAGTCAAAACTACTCTATATAAATCACCAGGTCTAAATACATCGCGACCAACGCGAGGTTGTATTGATAGAACAACCGCAGGAGAACCACCTACAGAAATTCTTTCTAATTTGGGATACCCAGATGAAGTTAAAATTGAACTCATCGGGCCGCGAAATGCATCGCTACTTTCAGATACACCACCTGAATATCCCAATGGAGTATTTCTTCGGCAGTAAGTTAGGGAATCTCCACATATTACGTAACCACCATCAACGTTTGAATTTTGAGGTAATGAAATAAAAAATGTCGATGAGAAAACATTCTCACCAGAGACAACTGCATCTATTGCAGATGCCGAAAGACCATCGCGCACATTAGCATTAAGCGTTTTTCTAAAATCAAATACTATTCCTTGATATGGAGTATCTGATCCTGCAGAAGCCGGATCGGCCGAATCAAGTATTCCGTTGTTGTTATCATCAACATCCACAGAGTTTGGTACTCCATCATTATCAGAATCAACACCAGGATTTGCAGCTGCTCTTGTACTTAACGCATAGTTAGTAAGAGCATTTCTACTAACAGAAGTTGTTAACCCAGATGAACCTGCTCCAATAGGCTTACCTTTCGAGTCTGATTTAACTTTTGGAGTCGTATATAACTTTGTGCTTAGTTTTCCATCTGAAATAGCGTATCCAGATTTTAAAGTAAGTTTTTTTAAGTTAAGAGTAGATCCGCTTGAACTGTTTTTGCCACTAAAGGTAATCGATACTTTCTTACCTTTTTGACCAAGTACAACAGGGCCATAATATCGTCCGTCTGTACCTATTAACTGTAATGAACCACCACTAAGTGAACTAAGTTTTACGTTTGAAAATGAAAAGCTTCCGCTAGAAGTTAGTTTTTGAGTTTTGGATGACCCATCCTTAAAAAGCAAAACAGCGGTATATTTATTTGCTTTTTTTAGTGTTCCTTTAATAGTAAC
>JBILET010000311.1:0-2909 GCA_044351935.1 Bdellovibrionota bacterium | reverse complement strand
GCTCAACCATTGTTAAACTTGTGTGCCCTACTGGTTTTGCTGTATTCAAATCAAGCAGCGTTATCTTTCCACTTTCATCTATTAGTAAGTTTCGGGGGTGTATATCCCGATGTAGTGTTTCGGAACTTTGCAGACAGTGGAGCGCTTTTAAGCCTGTTTCAAGAAAAGCAATCAACTTATCTTCTGAAAATGATTCTTTGCTTTCTAAAACTTTGTTAAACAGCAGATCTCCTCTTTCATTATGAATATACTCGATTACAAGAGCCTTAATCTGCTCTGTATGAACAACTCCGAGCAGCGGTGTAAAAAGTTTGTCATCAGGGTAAAGATTTTTATTAAACTTTAGGCACTTCTCTAAGGTGTCTTTCTCATTGTTAAAGTAGTGAACAAATCTGCTAATCTCTGATGAGCTTCCTTCAGATAGCGCTCCTGTGTAAAATTTGACGACTACAGGAGTATCATTCATTGAGCCAAGGTAAAGTTCAGTACCCAGTAATGGATTACCACTAAGCTTTTCTCCCAACGAAATACCTATTGGTTCTACGATTTTTTGGAGTAGTGCTAGCTTTTGCGACTCGACGGATCTAGCGGCTATGCCAAAATTCTGAAGCTCCGCTGCTAGATCGACATTATCCCGCTCTGGGGGATTTGGCCCTTCAACAGGCTGGTTTATTTGGAATTCTGGGCCACTCATTATACTCGTTATACAGGCGTAGTAGTGGAATGTAACCTAAGCGCGTAGTTGCGAATTGCACCCGATATGCCTCACATTACATGTTACCGAAACCTATATAAGGGATTGAAAACATGAGAGAAATTAAGAATCTAAAAGAGAGTAGAATTAAATACCTTAACGGCAATCGCACAACTAAGAATCAGATACTTAGCAGCTTATGCCTGATTCATCAGTACAACAGAAAAGCAACATTGTCGCGCTTTTCTGATATTCGGATAAATTAAGGAAAGAAATTTGATATAATCAGCCCCTGAAAACCAGGAGGCAAAAATGAGTAAAGAAGAGCAAGAAGACCGTAAGAACTACTCCGCAGAGTTCAAGTTCAAGGTTGTAAAAGAAGCATTAACGACAGACATAGGTGTATCTGGGGTTTGCCGTAAATATGGAGTTAGTCCAGGACTGTTCTATAAGTGGCAAGAGAAGTTTTTTGCTGGGGCAGTAGAAGGATTGCAACGTGCTAAATCGGATCAACCCACAGCGGCGCAAGTTCGCAAAACTGCCGAGCTCGAAGCTAAAGTCAATCGGATGCAAAACGTGATAGCAGAAATTACAGCAGAGAATATCGACTTTAAAAAAAAGCTTGGGGATTGGTAGCCAAAGAGCAAATACCTTACGAAGTCCGTACTATGATTAAGAGCGATATTGAAATTCAATGTAAACGCACTGAAATTACAGTGAGCAAGCTTTTGTCTTGGTACGGACTGTCGAGCTCAACCTACTATGGTTGGATAGATGCTCCAGTTAAAGAATCTAAGCGCTACAACCCAGCAAGTGTATTAGAAGATGAAGAGCAGGCAGTGGTAAACTATCGAATCAAGAATCGAAATGTAGGATACAGAAAATTTACCTGGATGATGAATGATGCAGAAATAGCTTTTCTATCGGAAAGTGCAGTTTATTCGATACTTTCGAAGCATAATTTACTTGGGGTTCAATCTTACAATGGAGCAGGAGCAGAGGATGAGTATCGTCAGAAGCCGCATCATGTTCACGACCATTGGCATACTGATTTAGCTTACGTAAAGATTAAAGGTGTGTTTTATTTTCTAAGCATGATTCTTGATGGCTATAGTCGCTATATTCTAGGCTGGGAATTATTAACTGACATGACAACTATGTCTGTACAAGATCTATTCTTAAAAGTTAGAGCTAAGTATCCAGATGGAAGACCTAAATTAATCAACGACAATGGTTCGTGTTATATTTCCAAAGACTTTAAAAGTTTGGTATCTAACTTAGAGATTCAGCAAGTCTTTACCCGTAGGAATCATCCAGAAACCAACGGAAAGATTGAGCGTCTTAACGGCACTGTTAGGCAAGAGGCGCTACAATTACACTACCCAACTTCATTTGTTGATGCAGAAGAAGTCATCGGTAACTTTGTTCACTTCTACAACAACAAAAGACTTCATGCTGGGATTCAATATACAACACCTGCCGATGTCTTTAATGGACGGCAACAACAGGTTCTCATTTCGAGAAAAATTAAGCTCGAGGCAGCTAAGCTGGCTCGAATCAACATTAACAAAAGGCTAAGAAGGGACGCTGATTTATCTCAAATTATCAATTGAAAAAAGTCCGGATTTAGAAAAGCTAGACAACATAAGACTAATGCATGGTGAGCTTAGGAGCAAAAGTGACATCCCTCAAAACTTATGTCACCAAAAGGAGAAAATAGCTTATCAAGAATAATGAATTAATTTATACAATTGAGGTTTTAAACTTCGGTGTCGGTACTTATAAAGGCTAAACAAAACCTAAGCATCAATGGAACTGTGAAAGTTCAAAATTGATGACTTGATTAGTAGTGTAAAAATTAAGCTTCCTTAGAGAATCTCTCGATTTCTATTTTAAATAGATCCATCTGAGCAAACAAATTATTTAACTCTTGTTTTGCATTGGTAATATCGGAAGATTTGCCCATTCGCTCTAAAGCAAAACAAGCTGCGTGGCAGGTCATAGCACCAACGTTACCCATTGCACTTTTTAAAGCGTGTGCTGTTTCGGCAAGTTCTTTAAAATTATTAGTATCAATCGCAGCTTTAATTTTTTCGATTCTTTCTTTTGAATCTTCTAGGGCAATTTCAAAAAGCTCAAATAAAAAACCTTTATCCCCTGCAACTCTATCTAGTGCACCTTCTTTATCAAAAACTTGCATCTACTACCCTCTTGT
>JBILET010000310.1:0-2911 GCA_044351935.1 Bdellovibrionota bacterium | reverse complement strand
CCCAGCCGATGTACTTTTACTTATGGGAAGTAGTGAAAAACTTGATCAAGTAGAAAGAATATTCTCTAGCGAAAGTTGTCTAGAGCGCACCGAAGATTTGCAACAAGCATTTGTTATTAAGCAAGTTCGAGTCGAGCCAGATAGCGCCTGGGATAATAAATTGTTAGCTGATTTAGATTTGCAAAACAGTTTGCGTGCAGTAATTGTAGCGATTGAACGATCGGAAAGTGAGCAGATAAGGGCTCCTCAAGCAAATACATTAATTAAAGCAGGGGATCTTCTTTGGTTGGCGATGGATAAATCGCGCGTTGATTTATTAGGCTTATTTACTTCAACTTTGGTTTCGGACCAGGACCTAGATTCGAATGAAACAAAAGCTTAGTAGTAAAGATAAGCAATTATTCAGCCAAATTGCTTGTTCGATTAAACAAAGATTAGAAGATTTTCAGAATATTCCCAAAAGCAGTTGGCTTCGTGAAGTTTCACTTTGTCTGCTTACTCCTCAATCATCACCAGTCAGTGCAGAATCAGCAATCTCACAATTAGAAAATGAAGGTTTTTTTGAATCAAAACTATCAATAGTTAAAATTGCAAAAATCCTTCGTTCGCCAATGGGTGGGGGGTATGTAAGATTCCACAAAACAAAAGCAGAAAGGCTTGTAAAATTTTTATCAATTAAAGACCAAGTGAGTGATTTGTTGCATAGTGATATCTGTGGCGTAGATGAGCGAAATAAACTACGCGATTTAGTCCTGGGATTTGGATTAAAAGAAGCATCACATTCGCTAAGGAATATAGGGCGAAAAAACCTTGCTATATTGGATAGGCATATTTTGCGCTGTTTGGCTGAATATAAAGTAATAGAAGAAGTTAAAAACTTAAATGATAAAGTTTATTTTGATATCGAAAAAAAATTTATTAAATTTGCAGATGATAATAAAGTAACTATTGATGAGTTAGATTTATTTTTTTGGTGGAAAGCTACTGGGTTTATTTATAAGTGACCACTAAAGTTCGAATCCAGAAGTGATCCAGGACGTATCTTGATCGGGGAACGATATCGATAATTTTTCTTTAATATATCTGCCAGTAGCTGTGATTAAAATATTCTTAAGGTCTTGAGTGGATAAAGGAATATTGTCTAATTGAATATTTAAAATATTTAAGCTGTGTTTTAGTGAATCATCATTAATTCCTGGGGGATTGGGTAGAAAAAGGCTTCTAAACACTCTTGCAACAGGTTCGTCTAAATTACGAAGCGTTTCTAGGGCTAGTCGAATCATAGCCTTAGTTTCACGATAACTTTTATCTTGTCGTTGATTTAATGCTTCAAACATCATGGAGGATGATTTTTGCCACTCTTTTTCTAGGGCGGATTCTGGGATATTTAGATCGACAATACCAAATAGGTTGTGCAGATTGTCCATGCTGCGTTTTAGATCGTTTTTTTGGCTAGGCGAAAGCCTTGCCTGCGTTAACTCATCAGTAAAGGAATCATAGCCGTTCTCAAAAAGTGCGCTAAGTAAGTGAATATGAATACCACCTCTGATTTGTGGCCAATAAGTGCCACCTTGTTTGTACGCTTCGTAAAGACAGGAAGGTACCTTTATTTCGGATAGTTTTTCTATAATTTGTTTTCTGGGAATGACCCCATCAACTACATATAACCAAGGCAGTGAACGATCAAATTTTAAATGTTTTTCCTGAAATAGAAGATGAAGTTTGCTATGGTCGCCAAGAATTAAATAAGTTTTATTTTTTGTCCTAGATGGTAGAACCAATAAACTATCATCCGCGCCGCGAGATTTTTTTACTTGCTCTAGTGTGTAGAGGATATCTTCAGATCTAGTTGTTAATAGAGCTTCTGGATCGTTAATTTCTAGTTGACTGACAGAGACGTTAATTTTTACTCTACTTGAATCTATAAGAAGCGTGTGGTTGGCACTCGAGGTTTCGCGATTTATGCTATCGGATAAGTTTTCAATTAATGCTTTCGATTTTGCTTCTAGCATGTTTTCAAATATCGATGAATGATTAGTTACGCCATGCTTTTCAAGGAATTCTGCAAGTAGCCTTACTTGTTTTCGATCTCGAAATGAGGTGTTGCTAGTTGTTAGCCCAAGTGTATTTGAGTTAATTGCTAAGTACAGAAGTAGCGCAATATTGGTAGATGGTTGTATGTTGGTTGCATTATAAAATTCACTAATTAGAGTCGCCAAAGCACCAACTTTTTCAGTGAAGATATTAACTGGATAAGAAAAACTTTCAGGCTCGGTAAATTCTCGATGATCTAAAATAAAAATAACCTTTTTGACCTCCGTATCTAAGTCTTGTTTTCGACTCGCGTCTAATACAATGTAAGGCGATTGTTCAGACGGTTGAGTTGAGGTCAGTTCTGCTAAATTAATTGAGCAAACATCAAGAGCAAATAAGGCCTCTGGATGAATATCTTTATGGAATATGGGATTAAAGCTTTTTCCTTTAATAAGAGTGGAATTATCAGTTTTGAGTAAATGAGTTAGTCCAATTACGGAAGCTAAACCATCAAGGTCGGGATAGTGATATGTAGTAATAAATATATCGCTAAATTCAGCCTGTTTGCATGCACAATGAATGCGTTTGAGTAACTTAGATTTGCGCTCGGTAGATGTAGCTGTTCTAGATTCAAGCATAGTGCAGGCATAGATTTTATCATATCCAAGGACCCTAATCTAATTGTGGTTAGCAGCCGAATTTGGATTACACTCTTCGATAAGAGTTGCTATAGTCTTAACTAATTATGAAAATTGAAGATATTTTTAATCAAATTAAATCAAAAACCTGCGTTACATACTGTGGTAAAGGTTTAAATTATTTAACATCCGGTCAAGAAATTTTTTCATCTTACTGCCCAACTACAAAAACAAAATTG
>JBILET010000309.1:0-2930 GCA_044351935.1 Bdellovibrionota bacterium | reverse complement strand
CATCGATATACCAACATTTCCAGGAGCACAAAATACATGTGTTACTTTTGGAGACTGACGAAGCCTCCAACAAATTGCATGTTCTCGACCGCCAGATCCAATAACAAGAACTTTCACAGTAATTAATCCTTAAATTAAAATTTAATTTTTTAATGTCTAAAATGTCTATCTGGAGCAAACAGCAGAGCAACTCCTAGCCTGTTCGCGGCTTCTATAACTTCAGGATCTCGTTTAGCGCCACCGGGAGCGATAATTGCCGAAATCCCTTGAGCTGCTAAGAACTCGAGGCCATCTGGGAAAGGGAAAAATGCATCTGATGCTGCAACTGCACCTTTTAGATCATGTCCATGTAGTTTTGACTTATGAACTGCAATTTCGGCACTGTCTACTCTGCTCATCTGACCAGCACCAACTCCGATTAACATTTCATTTTTTGCAATAACTATTGCATTACTTTTTACTTGCGCACACATTTTCCATGCAAAAATTAAACTATCTTCTTCGGTAGCTGTAGGTGCCCTTGAAGAAACAATTTTTGCGTCACTTAACACCGAAACTGAAGTATCAGCTTGCTGAACTAAAAAGCCACTTTGCAAAGATCTAAAATCAAACTGAGTAGATCTTTGCATTGGCACTTTTAGAACTCTTAAATTTTTACTAGCTTTTAATTGTTCTACTGCTGCTGGCTCATAATCTGGAGCAACCACTATTTCTGCAAAATCTTGCGCGATAGATTTTGCAGCTTCTACTGTTAGAGTTTTATTAGTAGCAATTATTCCACCAAAATGGCTTCGTGGATCACATTTTTTAGCATTTTCGATTGCAGCTTCTACAGTTGCACCAAATGCTGCACCGCAAGGATTTAAATGTTTAATGATAACTGCAGCTGTTTTGTTTGTAGGAAGACTTTGAATCATTTGAACAGCCGCGTCAAAATCTAGAAGATTATTATATGATAGTTCTTTACCATTTAACTGAGTAAAATTAGATTTATATCTACCATCAACCGATGAGTATAATTTTGCACTCTGATGAGGGTTTTCTCCGTAACGAAGAGGCTGCTGTTCTTCTAGCACAACACCAGTTACTGCTCCTAATTCAAAACCAGTATCCATATTAACTACTGCTTTTGAAAAATCACTAACCTGGCTGCTATCCACACATGATAGATATTTTGCGATTTGAAGATCGTAATTAGCTGTGAATGTAAAAACTTTTCTAGCAAGAGTTTGTCTAAGCTGTACAGGAACTTTTACTACTTCCTTGTGTTCAGCTAAAGATTTTAAAACTTCTTGATAATCATTTGGATCTAAGACTGGAAGAACGCCATTAAAGTTTTTAGCACTAGCCCTAATCATTGTAGGACCACCGATGTCTATAAGTTCAACCATTTTTGCAGGCAAAGATGCTGTTTCGGGTTGTTGTAGACCCTTCGAGAATGGATAAAGATTAATTACTGCAACATCTATTGGGTAAATATTTGCATCGGCAAGTTGCTGCATGTGTGTTGGATTATCACGCTTAGCAAGAAGTCCTGCATGAATTTTAGGATGCAAAGTTTTTACTCTTCCATCAAGGATTTCGTTTTGACCGGTGTATTCTTCTATGGATTCAACTGGTACACCTTCTTCTTCCAGAAATTTTTTACTTCCAGAAGTTGCCAATATTACAAATCCAAGTTCGCTAAGTCCTTTTGCAAAAGGGACCAAGCCTGATTTATCCGAAACGCTAATAAGTGCTGCTTTTTTCATAACGTGTAGGATTTTAGGGCTACGCGACAAAAAAAGCTAATCTTTGGGGGAAAATTTAAGATTAATTGGCTAAAAGTTTGTTAAGTTCGGATAGCTCTACAGTAGCAGCAAGGCTTTTAGCCCGATAATTATCCACAAGCTTTTCTTTCTGACTTGGCTCAGCCGAAATTGCGGTACGTATAAATTCAAGCTCTTGTTTTATAGTTTCAAGCTCTCGTTCTAAGCTGCTCAACTGAAGAGTAAGCATTGCTACCGCATCATCAGCATCTTCTAAAGAGTCCCAAATTAACACTCTTACAGCGTCCCCTAGCTCTTTCATTTTTGCAGAACGATTTCGCACTAATACTTGCATCTTTTCTTCGCGTTGAGAGGCATCTGTAGCATAAGGAAGCGATTCGACAGCTTTTAGATAATCCCAAGTAGCTTTTTCAAATTCGTCTTTTTTCTGCTTAATTTGGGGAACAGAAACTGCAAGTTCTGACGCCATATTCACAACGTCAACAGAATCAAGTCTTTGTTTCCTATCATACCAAGTTGCAAGTTTACGAGTTGCAACGTCTATGTCTGATCGCAATTGATTAATTCTACTTTTATTTTCTTCAGCACGCTTTTTGAGCTCGGCTTCTAATGATTCAATTTGGCTAGAAGATGATGCTGTAAGAAGATTAATTTTTGTACTTGCATCCTTTATTTGAATTTCGAGATCAGATTTACGTTTTTGCATGGCTGAACGTTCAGCTTGACCAATTCGCGCAACTTCATTGTATACAACAGGTTCTTTGTTGCTTTCCTTCGATGGCTCAACCTCTTGTAGAGTAATTTGCGAATTTGCTTTTGAATTAATAGCTGTGATTTCCGTGTCAGGCTCAATTGAGCTTTTCGAAAATAATAAATATGAAACTAATAAGCCTCCAAAGAAACTACCTAATATAAGGACTAACTTTGATGCAAAAGGCCTAGCGTTAACTGGAGTATTTAGGTCTAATTCATCAATTTGTTCTGCTACTGGTGGAATTGGAGCAGTATCCTCCTCTTCTATAGATTCATAACTGGACTGTATCTGTTGGACTGTTTCTTGTAATTTTTCTGGCTCGTTTATCATCCCCGAGCTGTGATATCCACCAACTAAGTTGTTATTTACAGCTGAGCTAACAGTTTCGCTCTGCACCACATCAGTAA
>JBILET010000307.1:0-2951 GCA_044351935.1 Bdellovibrionota bacterium | reverse complement strand
TTCACTGCGTTCAAATCGGGGTGAGAGGAGTTAACAGGGGCTAAGTGTTGAGGGCAGGATAGTAGAGGATTTGCCTTGTTGTTTTGTTCAAATCCTCTCACGCCCGTTTTTCACTGCGTTCAAATCGGGGTGAGAGGAGTTAACAGGGGCTAAGTGTTGAGGGCAGGATAGTAGAGGATTTGCCTTATTGTTTTGTTCAAATCCTCTCACGCCCGTTTTTCACTGCGTTCAAATCGGGGTGAGAGGATTTGAACCTCCGGCCCCTAGTTCCCAAAACTAGTGCTCTAGCCAGGCTGAGCTACACCCCGATGGATTGTTGGTTAGGGGTCGGATATTACATGGATTTGGGTTTAAAATAAAGAAGCCCCCCTGGAGTGCCTGTTTTTAAGTTACGGTGTGCAATTCTTGCGGGATTTTGGCACAATTTAGTGTCATGAATAAATTTTCTTTACGTGAGCTTCACCGCGATTTAGTCCCATTTGGCAAAATTGAGTTTTCGGGCTGGATCAAAACCCATCGACGTTCAAGACAAGTTGCTTTTATCGAGATTACAGACGGAACAACCGTTAATGGTTTGCAGTTAGTAGTTAATCCAGAACTTTCAGGGTACTCATCTAACGAAGCCAAGCTTTCAACTGGCGCTGCAATTTCAGTCAAAGGCACCTTAAAAGAGTCACCTGCTAAAGGACAAAAATTTGAAGTTGAAGTTGAAGAAATTAATCTTGTCGGAGAAGCTGATCCAGAAACATATCCACTACAAAAGAAAGGTCACACATTAGAGTTCTTACGAGAACACATGCACTTGCGACCACGTTCAAATACTTTTGGTGCAGTGTTTAGACTTAGATCTGCTGCAGCAATGGCTGTTCATAAATTTTATCAAGAGCGTGGATTTTTCTACGTTCATACTCCAATCATCACAACTTCGGATTGTGAAGGAGCAGGAGAGATGTTCAAAGTCACAACTTTAGACTTAAACAATCCTCCACGAGTAAACGGCGCTATCGATTACTCTCAAGATTTTTTCAAAGAACAAGCTGGGTTAACTGTATCTGGGCAGCTTGAAGGTGAAATTTTTGCAACTGCTATCTCAAAGATCTATACGTTTGGCCCAACATTTAGAGCTGAAAACTCTAATACCACTCGACATCTTTCTGAGTTCTGGATGATCGAACCTGAAATGGCTTTCTACGATCTGCACGATAATATGCAGTTAGCCGAAGACTTTGTTAGATACATGCTTAGGTATGTATTAGATAATTGTCCTGAAGAGATGAAGTTCTTCCAAGAGCGTGAATGGACCACTGATGATCACATAGAAGTGTTAGAAAAAGTTGCAAACAGCAAATTCGAAATGCTCGATTACACTGATGCGATAAAGATCCTAGAAAAAGCTACTAAAAAATTTGAATTCCCAGTTAAGTGGGGAATTGATCTGCAATCAGAGCACGAAAGATATTTAACTGATGAATACATTAAAGGCCCAGTATTCGTTGTTAATTATCCAAAAGACATAAAAGCATTTTACATGCGTCAAAATGAAGATGGAAAAACTGTGCGAGCAATGGATTGTCTAGTGCCGCGACTTGGTGAAGTAATAGGAGGATCGCAAAGAGAAGAAAGACTAGACCTATTAAAAGCTAGAATTGAACAGATGAATATTCCTGCAGAAAACTTATGGTGGTATTTAGAGTTACGAAAATTTGGGACTGTCCCACACGCAGGATTTGGACTTGGGTTCGAAAGATTCCTAATGTATGCGACTGGAATGCAGAACATACGCGATGTAACGCCGTTTCCAAGACATCCTGGATTTGCCAAATTCTAGTTTACTCTTGGTTTAGTCTTAATTATCCAGACGCTAGCACCTAGCCCTGTGGTATAATCATCTTAAAATTAAGATGACCTATAGTTACGCTGACCACTTATCCACACTTGATGCATATTGTGCGCATAACTACTCGCCATTGCCTGTAGTTATCACTAGTGGTCAAGGCGTATGGCTAACTGATATTGATGGCAAACGTTATCTAGATGTTCACTCAGCTTATAGTGGAACAAACTTTGGGCACTCAAATCCAAGATTGCTAAAAGTTGCTCACCAACAATTAGATAAAGTTACATTAATTAGTCGAGCATTTATTTCTGATAATTTAGCGTTATTTTGTAAAGAGCTTGCACAATTTTGCGATAAAGAAATGGTGCTTCCGATGAATTCGGGAGCTGAAGCTGTCGAAACAGCTATTAAAACTGCTCGTCGATGGGCGTATGAAAAAAAAGGAATTCCTTCCAATCAAGCCGAAATAATCGGATTCCAAAATAATTTTCATGGACGGACAACAACTATAATTAGTTTTAGTGACTCAGAGGCAAGTTTTAAAAACTATGGGCCATATACTCCTGGATTTAAATTAGTTCCCTTTGGAGATATATCAGCTGTTGAAGCAACTATCACAGAAAATACTGCTGCTATTATAGTTGAACCTATTCAAGGCGAAGCCGGAATTCTTTTGCCTCCTGATGGTTTTTTAAAAGATCTAAGAAGAGTTTGCGATAAAAATAATATTTTACTAATCGCAGATGAAGTTCAAACAGGATTTTGTCGAACTGGTAAAAAATTTGCTTGTGACTATGAAAATGTAATTCCTGATATGTATGTATTGGGTAAATCTTTAGGTGGCGGAATTGTTCCAATATCTGCTGTAGTAGCGAATAAGGATATATTATCTGTTATTACACCTGGGACTCATGGAAGTACTTTTAGTGGAAACCCATTTGCCTGTGCTATTGCACGTGAAGTATTGGCTCTTATAAACGAAGAACATCCAGAAGAGAATTCTTTGAAGATAGGAGAATATCTTTTAAACAATCTGTTAAATTCAAAATTAAGTAAAGTCGTAGGATTGCGCGGAAAAGGGCTATTTATTGGTGTTGATATAGACCCAAAGATT
>JBILET010000308.1:0-2951 GCA_044351935.1 Bdellovibrionota bacterium | reverse complement strand
TACAAAGTGGAATTTTCATCGCTAAACAAGATATATACAGAGGCAATCACCAGGAAAGCCCCCCAGATACTCCACTGCAGAATAGAATATTCGGTAATGTTACTGAATCCCAGTGGACATAGCAAAGGCAGTATCCACGGTAACGTCCACATCATGAGGGCTATATTAATTTTATTAGAATCTGCAAAAATGTTTTTCTGAATCTTCAATGTCACCTCTGGAATATAAGGATTGATTCCTGATGATAATGCTACATGTGCAGATTGAAATTGAATAAAATCACCGATAGAGGAGCAATAAGCAAAAAAGAAATACAATAGGAATATTGGCGCAGCTAATACTAACAATCAAAAATCCTGTGGTGATTTAACAAAAAATTATTAACAAATCTTTCAGAGCAAACAAAATATAGGCATACTATCTGCATACAAATAATTCGCAATAAACATATCATATCTACATTCAAATTTGCATTGCGCTTTTATATAGAGACAAGTCTATTATTGCAGATCTTCCTTTTTTGTAAATTAACCGCTTTGATTTAAGTAGTCGCCTAAGCCCTTTAATACAAATATTTCTACGGTCAGTAGGCAGGTAGAGTAATTTAACGCTATGCTCATTGAGCCACTTTAAATTGAGATTTGCGCATACATTCTTATCGTAAGCATCTATACTAAAGTGATGGTCTCCCTGATTGTAATAGAAAGCTAAAGGCAATAAATTGTAAAACGGTAGTATTCTGGAAGCCCCACTTGGAAAAATCCATTGCTCCGTTGGTTTAAAATTAAAAGTATTAGGCACTAATATACGAAATGGCTTAGAAGGGTTAGAAGATAGTTTTTCAAAGTTTAACTTCGTGGAAAGTAATTCTAATCGTTTAATGACAATCAAATCATTTTGAGTAACTGACCCCATCAAGCCTGGATAGTCTATACGATACTTATAAGAAATATTTGGACTGTAATTACGTAGTAAAAAAGCGGGTAAAGTTCCAGATAAAATTATTGTTAAAAGAATTACAGGAAATGACTTTTGCGATGAAAACCTTATAGAAAATAAACTAATCGAATATATCACAAGAATAAGAAAGATTTTAGCTAAAGAGAATTGAAAATACTCTGTGATGATTGATAGCGCACCAGTAGGGAAAATCGTCAATAATACAGGTACGATGATAATGCCACACAAGTTTACTAGAACAAAAAATGATATTGTTATGAATATCATAGGAGTTATTTGATTATTCTTATGAACAAACAAATATATTATGGGGAAAAACAGTAAAATGATAATTAGAATCGACTGGAAAAATTTTGGGTAAAAATGTAGATCCCAGTAATTCCAAATTTCACCGGTATTGAACATTACTTTTAGGGAATTAAAAAAATTAATAATTAATGCCCTAAGATTGGTTGAATCACTCATATGAGGTGCATGAACATAGTTATTCGGAATATCGAGCGTGCGAAGAAAAGATATATAGAAAGGATCTGAGATTACGATACTAATTGATATAAATAATCCTATTAGGAACGGTATAACTAAGCTCTTCCAGCAACAAACGTTATATTTTAAACAAAATGTGAAAATCGTAACTAACGCGAATACTAAACCTGGAAATAAAAACTCTGCTGGATTCATTAGCAAAAGTAGTGCTACTGTTATCGGTGACACTACAAACAAAACGCGCTTCACACGATCAGTCACGAATAAAATAAGAATAGAGAAGGCTAATGATATGAAACTTATACTTAACGAGGCTGTTCGAGCAGTACCCTCATTATGGAAAAATTCATTCTGATATCCATAAGGAAAAACAGAATATATTAGCGCAATTTGTATAAATATCGAGCAAATCAATGTGAAAAAATCTTTTTTCAATAATCCTGTGAGAACAACTGCTACATAAGTAATTGAACAAACAGCAAGTAATAAAATTTGGAATTGCAGCAGAGTTTGTATAGTGACAACATTTACAGCATTAAGGCCGGTAGTCCACATCCAAATCACATTAAGTACTGCAAAACCAGTAGGATAACCAAGATCCCTGGGACCATAGACTCCAAGATCCCAAGGTACTAACCCCAAATTGCTAATAAAGTGTGATGAAAATGAATGGATATCTGGATCGCTGGATAGTGGTAGTGTTCTTGGAAGTTCACGGGCTACGATCGATAAAACCACCGTAAAAAATAGCAAAGCCCAAAATATGAGGATTTTTGTGTTTAATTCTTGGAAGAAATTTCTACGACTCAAGGCATAAAGAATTATAATAATGAGTACTTCGTATCGATTTACAGGTATCTGAATCGAAACTATCTGATGAATCAAAGAAGATGATAAAAAGCGAAGATAAAAATACAGCATTAACGCTGTCTGCCCTAAAATCACTGCAATTGGGGCCAAATTGTTAATAATCTTTAATAATCTTGAATCGGAACGGGTTATATGAGTCAAGATACTAAATCCGAAAATACCACTTACCAAAATCCCAATAGTAAGCTGAATAGCAATTCCAATCTGATAATATGACGGAACTTTTGATATAACTCCAGATATAATGAGTGTTAACACAAATGAGATTACGAGCGCTAAATAACGGAACATTTTAGATGGAAAAATTAACCATAGATTATGAAGTGTAACTTAAATACGCGTATAAATTATTATATATCGTAGGATGAACATTCCTACAACTTTAATTAAATGTGATTCTTGCAAATTATTCTAAAGTAAAAGAACTGCAACGTGTTTATAGGCAAAGGAAATTTATTAAAAATAAATCATATAAACTCAGTGGATACCTAATAATTTCTTATTAACTATGTAGTTTAGTTAACATATCATAATATTACATATTACGATCTATCCTACTCTATCTACCCCCCCCAAAAAAAACTTCTATAAGTTGTGCTACTAATGTTCTTTACATTTTTATCGATTCTCTTATC
>JBILET010000305.1:0-2955 GCA_044351935.1 Bdellovibrionota bacterium | reverse complement strand
TAGAATTAGCTGATGAAGTAAAACCTGATATTGTGCTTGTTCAGATGTATTTAAATGATGCTCAGAATTCGGAAAGCTTTTACGCTTCCAAACTTAAGTTTCCGTTTTCTTACAGTAGGCTTCTTAGTTTTATTGCAGAAAGGTTACAAATACTAAAAATTCAAACTAGCGCGCAGAATCAAGAACTCGATCCTAACTGGAGGGAGTCTTTTGCAAATGGGCGCAAGCTTTCAAGTGGAGATATGCTCACTTCTAAAGATGGATTTGATTATGAAATTTATAATGCACACAAAGATTTTGGATTAGCATGGAATCCTCAATCTTGGAAAAACTTAGAAGAAATTACTGATACTTTTGCTAGGGCGACAAAAGAACGTGGTAGTAAGTTTATGATTTACTTATTGCCGATTCATGCTCAGGTTTATGGTGATAAAAATGTCATTAGTATCGAACCTCAGAATCAATTTAAACAAATGTGTAATAAGTTAAATCTTAAGTGTTTTGATATGCTTCCTGTTCTTCAAGATGCAGGTAAAAGTATACCGATGAATCAAATGTATTATGATCATTGTCATTATCAAGCTGTTGGGAATCGGATAATTGCTGATGCTCTTTCGAGTTGGATACAGAAAGAATTGAGTTAGTTATTTCTTTAACATTTCTAGCGGGGGATGTAAGTTAAATAATATAGTACTCAATTGATGGGAGCGCTCGGCGCGAGCATCCTGCTCGCTTTGTCGCTCTGAAATTGCTACTCGGACTCCTGTCCTCGCTACGCAATTTCAAGTCCCCTCAATTGAGTACTATATTATTTAACTTACATCTAAGGGGCGAATAGCTAACTAACTCAAGTACTATCGATTTTAAATATATCCTCGATACGGCCCCACCAAGCTGTTCGTTGGGATTTTAATGGGAATTACTGTATACTTTGTGGCATGTTTGACTCTTTACAGGGAAAGCTTGAAAGCGCTTTTAATAGGATTCGTGGCCGTGGAACACTTACGGCAAAAGATATTGAAGAAACATTGACCGAGGTTCGCGTTGCTCTTCTTGAAGCAGATGTAAATTTTAAAGTTGCTAAAGAATTCTGCCAAAAAGTTGCCGAGCTTGCTAAAGGTGAGTCTGTTCTTAAAAGCTTATCCCCTGCTCAACAAGTAATAAAAATTGTTCACGATAATCTTGTTGAAATGATGGGTGGTGAATCTACTGCTTTAAATTTATCAGTGGCTCCACCTGCAATAATCATGTTGGTTGGACTACAGGGTGCTGGTAAAACGACTACTGCTGGTAAATTGGCGCAGTATATTAAGAAAGAACTTAGGCGAAATCCTATGTTGGTCCCTGCTGACGTTTACCGAGCTGCGGCAATTGATCAATTAAAAACACTTGCTAAACAAATTAACGTTACGGTTTTTGATTCTAATACTTCTCAAGATCCAGTTGATATTGCAAAACTTTCAGTTGAGTACGCTAAGAATCACGGAATCGATACTGTTATTATAGATACTGCAGGTAGGCTACAAATCGACAAAGAGTTGATGAATGAGCTTGTAGAGATTCGTGACTCGGTTGACCCGCATGAAATTCTATTGGTAGCTGATGCTATGACAGGTCAAGAGGCTGTTAATGTTGCAAAAGGTTTTGACGATGCGCTCGAGATTGATGGTTTGATTCTAACTAAGTTTGATGGGGATGCTCGCGGCGGTGCGGCTCTATCAATGAGGTCTGTCACCGGAAAACCTATTAAATTTATCGGGGTTGCCGAAAAGTTAGATGGACTTGAAATATTTCATCCAGAAAGAATTGCTTCAAGAATTCTTGGCATGGGTGATGTAATGACTCTTATCGAAAAAGCTACTCAGCAGATTTCGGTAGAAGATACTTTAGAAATGCAAAAGAAGTTCAAAAAGAATTCTTTTGATTTTCAAGATTTCCTCAGCCAAATGAAAATGATTCGAAGTATGGGGAGTATTTCTTCTTTAATGGGCATGATTCCTGGAATGTCAAAATTTGCAAAACAAGTTGATCCAGAACACGCCGAAAAAGAAATGAAAAAAATTGAAGCTATTATTTTATCAATGACTCCAAAAGAAAGAACTTTTCCAGATATTATTAATGGTTCAAGAAGAAAAAGAATTGCAAAAGGATCCGGCACAAGAGTTGAAGATATAAATCAACTGTTAAAGCAGTTTACTGAAATGAAAAAAATGATGGGGCAACTTTCCAAGATGGGAATGGGCGGACTTATGAATATGATGGGTGGCTCAAAAGGCATGATGGGTGGTTTAGGAGGATTGTTTAAGCGATGACCCACTACATAACTACACCTATTTATTACGTAAACGATGTCCCTCATATCGGACACGCATATACAACTGTCGTAGCGGATGTGTTACATCGATATAAAAAACTTTTTAAAGAAGAAAGTTTTTTCCTAACCGGAACGGACGAACACGGGCAAAAAGTCCAAGCTGCAGCTGAAAAACGAGGAAAATCACCCCAAGAACATTGTGACGAACTGTGCGTAAGATTCCAGGATGTATGGAATCAATTAAACATAAGTAACGATATTTTTATGCGCACTACTTTTGATTATCACCAAAAAGTAGTTCAGCAATGTCTTCAACAATTATACGACTGTGGTGATATTTATTTACATGAATACGAAGGTTGGTATTCAGTTAGCGAAGAAATTTTTTACACCGAAAAAGATTTAGTTGATGGCAAAAGCCCTCAGGGTAAAGAAGTAACTAAGATTACCGAAAAAAATTATTTCTTTAGAATGTCAAAGTATCAAGATACTTTGATTAAATATATAAATGATAACCCAAACTTTATTCAGCCAGAGGGCAAGCGAAATGAAGTTCTTGGTTTTTTAAAGCAGCCCCTACAAGATTTGTGTATTAGCCGCCCCAAAGAAAGACTTAGCTGGGGTATTCCGATTCCATTTGA
>JBILET010000306.1:0-2955 GCA_044351935.1 Bdellovibrionota bacterium | reverse complement strand
AAAAACTGAGGCGTATATTTTGTGATCAATGGTCCCAAAAGTGCATTGGCCGCTGATTTAATCATAAACGGCAAGCTTTCAACTTCGGTTAATGTCGTATTTAAGTAAACTATCTTATCGACACATTCCAAATGCTTTTGAAGAAAACTCGTACCAATTGCTCCTCCCCAATCGTGCATAACAATCGAGAAATTTTTTATATTTAACGATTGATACAAAAACTCAACTTCTGCGACTCGGTCTTTTGCGCGAAAGTGATCACTAGTTGGATGGTCTGAAAGCCCGCATCCAATATAATCCATCGCTATTACTCTATGTGTAGACTTTAAAGAAGAAATTACTTCGCGATAAAAAAAACACCAAGTCGGATTACCGTGTAACAGAATAACTACTGGTGGATTCTGTATGTTTTTATCCAAGCACTCTTCATCAATGTAATGAAGTCTAAAACCCTTGTAATTTAGGTATTTCGAAGCAAACGGAAAATGTTGCTCGGGTATGAAGTAACGAGACTCACTTACCACGCCACTGCTGTAAAAATTGAGTTTAATCCACCACCAAACCCTGTAAGCAAAGCTTTACTTCCAGGCACGATTAATCCGGCATCTACTGCCATTGCAAACGCTGTAGGCAGAGCACAAGAAACTTGATTACCAAGATCTTTGTAAATTGAAAATTCTTTTGTGTTGTCGACACCAACGGTATTAAAGAACTTATCACCTAACTGTTTTCCAACTTGATGGCTAACGTGAGTTTGAAATGATGAGTTACTCCATCCTGTTGTTTCTTGCATTTCTTTCCAAACTTCTCGGCCCAACAGAGCACCATTTGCAATTAAATTTGGAGAATCAGTTTCCATCAATGGATTAAAATCTTCATCATCCATATAGAAACAAAAATCTGCGTTACCAACACACAACTCCGCAAACTCAGAAGCTGAATGACTTGTTGCCGAAAGAACTTTGTGAGGTTTAGTAGCTACACTTTCATGCGCTAAAACCATACTAACTGCGCCAGAACCTAAAGTTAGCGACGGAAGCATTCGTAAAAGCTGCTCACGAGAAGGCCAGTTTTTGGGGTCCCCTAGTTTTTCGATACTTCGCTCGACGATTCCGGACATAGTTTCGGCAGCTACAAGCATACCTGCTTTAATGGCTCCGCTTTCGATTAGGCTTGCCAAGGCAATCAGACCATTAGAAAAACCTAAACAAGCATTAGTTATGTCCATAACCATGCCAGAGGATTTAAGGCCTAAGTTTTTATGAATTTTTGCAGCAGTAGCAGGTTCGAAATGATCTCGACTAACAGAACAGTTAAAAACAGCATCAATTTTTTGTTTGTCAAATCCAACCTGATCTAATGCCGAAAGAGCTGCTGGAATGGCTGCCTGACTTGGGGATACAGTTCTGTCGAAAAATCTTCTGGCGTGAATACCGCTTAATCTTTCAAGAGTGCCAATTGGGACACCCATGGAAGCATAAAGAGGAGCTAATTTATCTTCTAGCTCGGCGCTTGTTACTTCGTGAGGAGGATTATTGATCCCGAAGGATTCTATGTGTACGGTATTGAATTTAAACGTTGCCATGTGATTGGATAGGTCTAACAGTTTATCCCTGATAGCCCATAAATACAAGAAACTATCCCCTTGAACTTACTAATTATCGACAATTTTGACTCGTTTACTTACAACCTTGTTCAGCAGCTTGCAAAGGTCGCAGGTAGCATTTCTGATTCATCGATATCGTACACCGTGGTAAGGAATAATGGCATCACTATTGACGAAATAACCAGCTTAAAGCCATCTCATATAATTATCTCTCCAGGCCCAGGGGACTCATCGGCAGGAGGAATAAGCAAACAAATTCTACCCCAAATTCCTCAAATATGCCCGATTTTAGGAGTTTGCCTTGGAATGCAGCTAATGGCGGCAGCTGAAGGAGCAAAAATAATTAAAGCCAATCGCCCAGTACATGGGCATCAGGATCTAATAAACCACACTAAACAGTCTATTTTTTCTTCCTTGGATAGCGATCAACTAAAAGTAGCAAGATATCACTCGCTAATGGTCGATACTAATTCGATTAACGAGAATATCATCCCCCTAGCCTACTCAAAAGATCAAACACTAATGGCTCTAAAACATAGAACCTATCCGTGGATAGGATTACAATTCCACCCCGAAAGCTTTCTAACCGAAGACGGAGACAAGTTAATTGAGAACTTCCTACTGCAAAGATTCTGATTTTTTAAAAAGAGTAGATCAACTTCTTGAGCTACCAGCAATTGCGATGGCATTTCTTGGGTCAAGAGATCGCCTTTCAATTTTCATCGAGCCTGTTAGTTTTTTCTTACTCCCAAGAGCCGAAAATTTTTCCAGCGATCAAAAAACACAGTCACTAAACCAATTTAATGATTGGGTTACTAAATATCGTCACAGTTCTAGTGCTTATTCAATTTACGGTTTTTTAAGTTATGAAGCTTTTCACTATACAGAGCAACTTGAGTCCGCAACACAAGATAAATTTTTATTTCCCGCGGGATTCTATTGCTCTTATAAAAGAACTATAAATGTAACAAAATCTGAATATGAAGTTATAATAAACAACAATACTGATAATAATATTTGGATTAATGAGTTATCCAACGAACAGATAGCTATCCTGGTAGAGTTTGCACAGTATTTAATAGAGGCAAATTGTTCAACTGAATGTGATAGCACAAAAGAAAAAGTCGTTCATTTGAATCCATTACAATTTTGCTCTGATTCAGATGCATTTCTAAATTCGGTAGACTGCGTTAAATCAAAAGTTCTATCTGGCGATGTTTATCAAGCAAATCTTTCTGCATTATTTGAAGCTCAATGTGCAAAACTTAATAGCCAACTTTTTCTAGATTCTCTACTCAACGAAAAAGCAAATTATGGCGCGTTTTTTAATTGCAGCTTATTCAAAGAAA
>JBILET010000304.1:0-2964 GCA_044351935.1 Bdellovibrionota bacterium | reverse complement strand
TATAGAATCTTGCGCCGATTTTTGTGCAAGCTGCATTTGCGCAACAAAATTACAATTTACAACTGCAAGATTAATTTGCTGAACTAACACTTTTAAGTAATCACGAATTTCATCATCAGGAGCTTTTCTATAGGAGCATCTAACTGCTCCGACCATGATGCCTGCAAAATGAATTAGATCAGTAATACAAAAACCATCATCAGAGTTTGTGTTATTTTTTAACGCTTCATCAATTGGATCACGAAATGGTTTTCCAACAACTATTGACTGATGATATCGTCCAGAATCTTTGTCATATAGACAGATCTCGACTCCAAGCGCACTTGTTTCTTTATATGTTGCTGATGCAAGTTTTTGTAATGTAATTGATAATTGTTTACCAGATTCAATCGGCGAAAAATCATAATTAAGGAGTTCGCTATTTTTTTTCTTAGGTACAAATATACGACGCACAAAGTCAGCGCATAACGAAACAATATTGAATATCCAAGGCACATTAAGCCAACTTTTCGACATCACTCATATTAATCGGTATTTGTGTTAAACGGCTAAAGTGATCAATTGATAGTTTAGTGGGTTTTTAGATTGGTTAACATATTGAATTTATTCCATAATTTAATTGTTTCTTATATTGCTGAGGTGGGGAATTTCAAAAAGAATCATAAGCATTAATTCGGGGGAGCGCTCGGCGCGCACATCCTGTGCGCTTTGTCGCTCTGAAATTGCTACTCGGGCTTATGCCCTCGCTACGCAATTTCAAGTCCCCCCAATTAACGCTTATGATTCTTTTTGAAATTCTACTTCGTGTAGTAATAAAGATTTGCGTAAATAATTTCTCATGACATTTCTAACTTATAATTTGCTACCTAAAATAAAGAATTAAATTCATCAAACATTAGAAATATTTTATCAATTAATTCAATTACTAGTTATTAATCCCTAAAAAATCATTTGATAAATATCGAGCTATAGAAGAGTAAGAATTTAAGTTATTAAGTAATTTATGGGGCTTGAAATTGCGTGCGAGGACATGAAGTCCGAGTAGCAATTTTAGAGCGACAAAGCGAGCAGGATGCTCGCGCCGAGCGCCCCCAGAAATTACTTAATAACTTAAATTCTTACTCTTCCCCCGCCTAGATCATTCCCATTCAATAGTAGCAGGAGGCTTACTACTAATATCTAAAACTACGCGGTTTATTCCTTTTACTTCGTTGATTATACGATTCGAGACGCGTCGTAATAAATCTTGCGGCAATTCAACCCAGTCAGCAGTCATTCCATCGTCACTTGTAACAGCCCTTAAAGCAATTGCTTGCTCATAGGTTCGTCCATCACCCATAACTCCTACTGATTTAACAGGTAAAAGAACGGCAAAACTTTGCCACATTTTTCTGTAAAGCCCTGCTGCTTTTATTTCGGATAGGAATATATGGTCAGCATCGCGAACCAACTTTAATTTTTCTTCAGTAATTTCACCCAAACATCTAACTGCTAATCCAGGGCCAGGAAACGGCTGTCTTTGAAGAATATCATCTGGAACATTTAGGTCTTTACCAATTAATCGGACTTCATCTTTAAATAGTTCACGAAGAGGCTCGATTAACTTGAAGTTCATTTTTTCGGGCAATCCACCTACGTTATGGTGAGTTTTAATAGTGGCAGATGGGCCTTTTACTGAAAAACTTTCAATCACATCAGGATACAATGTTCCTTGAACAAGATGAGTTACCCCTTGAATTTTTTTAGATTCAGCTTCGAATACTTCTACGAAAACTCGGCCAATAATTTTTCGCTTTTGCTCAGGATCTACTATTCCTTTTAGCTCGGATAAAAATCTATCCTTGGCATCAACCATTATAACTTTTAGACCAAGTCCTGCTGCGCCTAGTTGCTCAACTACACTTTTACCTTCGTCTTTTCGCAATAGCCCGTTATCAACGAAAATACATGTCTGACGCAATCCTACTGCTTGATGTACTAAAGCTGCAGCAACTGTCGAATCCACTCCGCCACTTAGTCCGCATAATACGTGAGCATTTTCCCCTACTTCCTTACGTATTCCAACAACTGTTTCTTCGATAAAATTTGCAGGAGTCCAATCGCTTTTTATCATCGAAACTTCAAATAAGAAGTTTGAAATTATTTGTTTACCTTTTTCTGTATGTACCACTTCAGGATGGAACTGGACTGCGTAAGCTTTTTTGTCTTTGTTTCCGATCGCTGCAATCGGAGCTCCTTTGCTTTTTGCAAGTAACTTAAATCCTTTTGGTAAATTATCTACATGGTCACCGTGACTCATCCACACTGTGGTTGATTGACCTTTGTCAAAACCAACAAATAATCCGTGTTCATTATCAACGATTTCGACTTCTGCACGACCATATTCGCGACTGGTTCCAGCACCCAATGCTGCCCCGTAGTGGTGCGCAATAAGCTGCATACCGTAACACACCCCTAAAATAGGCAATCCGCAATCAAGCCATGTTGAATCAAATTTTGGAGCGTCAGGATCCGTTACACTTGAAGGACCACCCGAAAGAATTACAGCTTTATATCTATCAACACTAATGTCTTTAACATTAGTGGTACAAGGTTTTATCTCGGAGTACACACCCAACTCGCGAACTCTTCTTGCTATTAACTGAGTAAACTGAGAGCCAAAATCAAGAATCAGTACTGTTGAGTGGTGCATAAGTTAATCCTTTTATTTATCGTCGTTTTGAGTCTTCTTTTTGTAAGTAATTTTTAAATCTGTTCCAGTAAATGGAAAACTTTCCCGAAGCATATTTTTAATATACCTCTGATATGAAAAATTGATTTTGTCAGGGTGATTTACAAACACTACGATTTCTGGCGGAGCGGATGAAACCTGTGTTGCAAAAAACAACTTAATTGGTGCGCCTCTAAACACAGGAGGCGGCTTCTTTTCGAATGCATTAATTAAAATTTTATTTAATTTCGAAG
>JBILET010000303.1:0-2965 GCA_044351935.1 Bdellovibrionota bacterium | reverse complement strand
GTTAAACTTTCGCAGGTTAGAGCTTCGAGAAGAAAATCACTCTGTTCTTTTTGGGATCTAAACTGTTCTGCGTGTTGATCTATAAAAATTAAAGTAAGTTCCATCCTTTTTGCAAATCTGTGGCTAGTTAATTGCCAAGGATCTTTCCAACAATATTTAGCCAAGGAAAGTTTTTGAGCATCGTCGAAAGATAATTCCCAAAGATTACAGATATCTTCAATTATTTGCCCAGCAAGAATAAAATCCGAAGTTTCTTTGCCTACTTTTCTTAAAAAATCAGCTCTATTACCAGGGTGAAAAATTGATGTGTTAGTGTACTTAGGTGCTGTTTTGTAAAAGGCAATTTTAGCAACCGAGCGAAGCTCGTAGTATCGAGATTGAAAATCATCTTTTATGGCGGCTCTCTGAGCACACAGTGAAATAAACCTGTTGTACCTCCAGTGCGATGAGAACTTAAATAATCCTAGCCACGCTAATGATGGATATTTTGTAAAGAAATTTTTAATTAAGTTACCAACGCTAGTTTTATTCGAAACATCAATACCTTTTGGTGGGTCAACTTTTGTGATCCTAAATGAATTTAATATTGTCTTGATAAGATTTTCGTCAAAAAGCGAATCCCATGATTTCTCATTAAGTTTTTCAGTCGCGAAGCTTTCGGCAGAATCGCGTAACCAAGGTTTAAGTCTTACAATAGAAAGATCTCGAAATGATTCGTAAAAACTCCTAGCTAGTTCGTCCCCGTATATAGCGCGCTGCAAAAAGGGAGCTGTAATTGTTTGGTTATAAGCAGTATTGCTTTCGATTTTTAATAAAGTCTTAAAACTTCCGTTTCGGTAGTATGATTTTCTTGCTTCTTTCAGAATTTCGGCGGGCGAATTGCCTTTTCGAAATCTAAAAACAATATTAGAAGTATCACTTCCGCAATACTCAGCTAAGTCTTGAATGTCTTGTTTGCGCTCTTTATAAACGTGCATCGCAGGAATAAATGGACTTAGTTGCCCACAAAAAACAAAGGACAATACTATCAGCCAAGATTTTGCTAATCAAAAATATCTACTATTTTTGGACTACGTTTATAAGATCAACCATTGGCATTAACACTGCGATAACAATAGAGAAAACTATTCCACCAAGGGTTATAATCATTATAGGTTCAATCAAAGAAGTAAGCCCTGCGAGGGATGCTTGAACATCACTTTCGTAAGCTTTTCCAGCCTTTAGTAGCATAGGCTCAAGGCGACCACTTCGTTCTCCAACTGCAACCATGTGTCCCAACATTGAAGGGAAAATGCCACTGCGGCCAAGCTCGGCAGCAAGGCTTTTTCCTTCTCTAACTCCAATTGCGGCTTCTTCAAGAGCATTTTTTACGTGTATATTATTAACGATGTTTTTTGCAATATCCATTGCTGTTAAAAGACTTACTCCAGTTGATAGAAGGGTTCCTAGTGTTCTAGAAACTCTTGCAGTAGCAATTTTTGTGTAAAGCAATCCAATTAATGGCAGTTTAAGAAGTACTCTGTCTACTATGTTTCTGCCGTCTACAGTTTTGGACCAAACTCTAAATCCATAAACTGCACCTGCAACAACAGCAATAATTAGCCACCAATAACCAGTAAGTCCTGCCGATATGCCGAGTAATATTCTTGTAGGAAGTGGTAATATCGCACCTTGTTTTTGAAATATTTCTACAATTTGTGGGACAACAAAAGTTAATAAACCAATAACAACAAGAGTACAAAATCCAAACATCAATATCGGGTAAAAAAGAGCACTCGAAATCTTCCGTCGCAGTTCTTGTTGAGCCTCTAAATAGTCTGCTAAGTTTTCAAGAACAGCATCCAAGGTCCCAGATTCTTCTCCGGATGCAACCATATTTACATATAAAGTAGGAAACGAAGTAGGGAACCCCGAAAGTGCTTTTGCAAGATCGCTTCCTTCTTCGACTCGTTCTTTAATAGATAAAATTATGCGCCTAGCAGTTAAGGAGTCAGTTTGTTCCGATAACGCCTGCAGTGAAGATACTAGTGGAAGACCTGCTCCAACTAACGTTGCAAGCTGTCTAGTAAGGACTGTTAAATCTTTTACAGCAATGCGATTACTCTTAAATGACTGTAAAACATCCGAGTTTGCAAAAGATTTTTTCTGAGTCCCTTCACGAATTTCGGTGACAAAAAGATTTTGTGTCTTTAGCTTTTGTCTGGCAGTTCTTACGTTTTCAGCTTCGATATTGCCTTTGGTGTTTTTGCCTTCTTTGGTAAGAGCAGTGTATTCAAAAACTGGCATATCTAGACTGACTCCTCATGAGTCATCAAGACTACTTCTTCTACCGAAGTTTCTCCTCGCAGAACTTTATTTGCTCCATCAATACGAAGAGTTTCGAATCCTCTTTTCTGAGCAACTTGTTTTATTGAATTTGCATCAAGTCTTTGCAGAATAGCGGATCGAACATCATCATCGATTACAAGAAGTTCATGTATTCCAGTTCGGCCAAGGTATCTGTTTCCTCGACACTGTTCGCATTCTTTGGATCCTGGTCTGTAAGCCATTCTAGAAGAAACTTTTTTAGGGTCTAAACCTAACTCAATCAAAGTTTCATCGCTAAGTTCATAAGGCTCTTTACAGTAAGGGCATAATCTACGAACAAGTCTTTGTGCTAGCACTGCAAGAAGCGATGATGAAACTAGGAAGGGCTCGACACCCATGTCGATAAGTCTTGTAATCGCACCTGCCGAGTCATTAGTGTGAAGAGTCGAAAGTACTAAGTGACCAGTAAGAGATGCCTGTATCGCAATTTCTGCTGTTTCTGTGTCTCGGATTTCTCCGACCATTACGACATCTGGGTCTTGTCTTAAAATTGCTCTCAGTCCAGATGCGAACGTGAAGTTAATCTTAGGATTAACTTGCATCTGACCAATTCCTTCAAGTTGATATTCAATAGGATCTTCAACGGTCAGAATATTTA
>JBILET010000017.1:0-10845 GCA_044351935.1 Bdellovibrionota bacterium | reverse complement strand
TAGTTCTGAACCAAGAGGGACTACAACAGTATTAATGTTCGAACCATAAGTTCGTTTTAAAGTTTCTGCCTCTGTAGCACCGTTTGGAAATAAGGCTGCTGCATTCATAGCCGCCCACTTATTGTCAAATGCAGGAGCTGATTCAATTTTTCTATAATCTGATTTATTTTGATTATACCAATTTGCAATTTGGCCCTTAGCCACATATTCAAGTAACTGTGAGGCTATAAAATGTGATTGATAATGAAAGCTAGGGACATCTTCAAGCAGTGTAGTAACAACGTACGGAACGTTGGCTTTTTTAGCACGCTCGGCATAGAAACGAACCATATCGGGCAATGCGAAATTAAAAATATGAACAATGTCGTAACCTTTAGGATCTACTTTTGCTTCTAGATCAATGGTGACATCTACAGGTTGTCCTTTTAATCCGTCTAATAATTTCTCAATTACAACAGTATCGCCTCCTCTTTGAGTGAATGTATTAGGTCGATTGTGCAACAGCACTTTTAATGACCTATTCTTATTAACTTCCATTTTTTTCTCCTTGTTATCACTCAAACTCCAGCCTAGATCTTTATAATGATTTATTAAATCTTTTGAAATCACACTCCAGTTGTTACGCGCCGTAAATTGCTTAGCTTTATCTTTAAGCGCTTTGTTTAATTTAGGATTTGTTACTATTTCGTGAATTACAATAGGAATTTGGAACCCAGAAGTTCCTCTAAACACAGCATCATCAAACGAATTAAATGTAGGAGCTATTGAAGTTACAACAGGAACATTAGCACCGATTGCTAATGAACATGCTCCAGACGCTTCAAAGTGCTTAGATTGGTAGTTCATAATTACTACATCACTAGCACCAAGAAAGTTTGCAACTTCTTCTTCCGAAACAAATCTATCCAAGAATATAACGTATTCGCTTACTCCAGAATCTAAAGCATATTGCTTAAGAATATCTTGATATTTAACAGAATCCGCAGCGTCTGGATTTGGCATTCCACAAATCAAACCTTTTGCTTCCACACCAACACCACGCAAATGACCTATAGTTTGTATTAGAACATCCATACCTTTGTGCGGCTGAACAAAGCCAAAACAAGTAATTAATTTTTCAGTAGTCGAAATATTTAATGACTGCCGTATAGATTGCTTTTGCTCATCAGTTAAAGGTGTTCGCTCAACAACTCCGTGATTAACTACAAATACTTTGTCAGGATCCGCTCCGTTGGCCACTGCTTCAAAAATATTTTCTTTACAATGGACAAAGATTTTATCCAACTTTGGTAGTAATGATTGAAGAGCATTCTCAAGTGTAAAGACACTGTGCATCGTAGCAACTACTACTGCATTTCGTGCATGACACCAATCAATAAATTCAGAAAAACTTGGATATTGGAAAAACCGCGCGTGGCAGTTTAAGTGAATAATACTAATATCATGTTTTTCGATTGCTGTTTTAAGCTTTTCATAATCCGAAGATTTACGATTCCAACAACGAATTACATTATCGCCGTCTTCCCCTGTTAACCTGTCAGTTTCCTCAGCAAGAATAACACAACTATTTTCGGGATATTCTGACGTCATAAACGAAGCGTATGTGGCTAATCCACAAGCTTGATTCCAAGTCGTTACAACCCCTACTTTTGATTCTTTTGATTTAGTTACGGCAGCGTTCTGTGTATTAGTATCTTTATTTAAAGAATCTATGACATTCTCTAGCTGTCTTGCCGTATTATCCCAAGTAAATTTCTTTCTGTCATATTCAGCTGCATATTCAGAATATCTAGTTAGCGTAGATTTATTTGATAACACAGACCTTAAAGCTGACGTTAACGAAGCTTCTGAAACTTCAGGTATTAAAATTCCATTTACATCGTTTTGAACTGCTTCCCGGATACCACCAACATCAAATGCGATTACCGGGCAGCCAGTTACTAAACTTTCAACAGCAGTTAAAGGAAAACTATCAAACCATCTAGATGGAATTATACATGCAGCTGCCGAACCAAATGCAGCTGCAATTTGCTTTTGACTTACAGCACCATGAAACTTAATTTGAGGAACTTGTGCTTCTACATTAGCTTCATCAACAAAAGATTTTTCACCCCACAAAGCTGAACTTCCATACACATCCAACTTCACATCTGGGAATTCTTGGGATACGTTGTAAATTGCTTGTAGAAGGATATCTATACCTTTATGGGGAACAAGCGCTCCTACAAAAACAAATCTATTTAAATCTCGATTAGAAATATCTGTTTTCTTAAATAGCTCTAAATCAGCACCATTCGGTATAACTATAATTTTTTCTGCCTTAGCCCCAGACTCTACAAATAAGTTTTTCTGTGCTTGGCTAACACATACCATATAGTCAGCAGCATCAGACAAAATCACCGGTGTAATACCAGCAGCTCCACTAGATGGATCATGAGCAATAAAGCCCCGTGATAAACAAAGAGGATTGTGTCTTGATTCAAGTATAGGAAGTGCTCGACAAGCTGATATTAAATGAAAGTGCTTGCCTTTTGCTTCCATGAAATCAAAAGCAATTCTAGTGTCAAAGGTTCGACCCAGATCCAAAAATTGGACATTGTCTTTTTGATGAGTTCCTTCTGGAATAATACCAGCTACAACAACAGAAGCTCCGCGTGCAGCAAGTGTTTTTGCTAGCCATAGCGTTGCATTCTCTGCCCCAGAGTTACATCCCGACACATTTAAGGGATGGTCTTTATGAAAAAATAAAAAATGTCTAACGGTCATCCTTAACCTAAAGATTAAGACGCGTGCGCCTTCTCAAACGGTGTAGTGCGAAAGTCATACCAAAACCACAAAACGCACCTAAGCTATTGATATTTCTAGCTTTATTAGAATTTGTAAAATTATTGTGTCAAATTACAGACAGCCCCTCTAAAAGCTAAACCCGGCAGCCCATCATGCCGAATTAATATTTATTGCAAAGTTGAGACAAAGTTCTCGCTTGTAAGGGGCATCTAATCCTTCAAGGCTTAATCTATTGGTTTATTGGGTCCATAAAATCTTCGATGAACGGATAGATTGAGCACAAAGCATATTGGGTATGCATAGGTTGTTTCATAGGTTTCCAATATAGGTTTTGCTATAGGTGGACTTTAAGCTTCTAGCTTAATGTCTTAGGTTAATATTAGAGGATTTTTAGGGACTGTTGGTTAACAATCAACACTGGTCGTTAATCAACAGTCTCTTAATAGAGATTTTTTAGCTTTGTGCTTAATCACCCTTTTCTTTCGCTCGTTGCCAACTTAAACGAAGAATACATAGCAACTAGAGAACCAATTATTGCTAAGACCGAGATACTTTGGTCTTTAAAAAAAATAACTGCACATAAAGTAAGTACCGGAACCTGTAAAGATGTAAGAGAAATGGGAAATCCAGGATTGGGGGCTTTGGCGACACTTTGTGCTAACAATAAATTAAAAGTTCCAATGCAAACCGCGGATAATCCTACTAGAAAATAAGAATAAAAATCCCTAGCTACAACTAACTGCATAAAATCTTTGTATCCAAAGCCAATTAAATAAATTGCAGTAGAAAAAATCAGCCAAAATGTAACAAGTGATGAATTGATTGTTCTAGTTACGTATTTTGTACCCAATATCATCGCAGAAAATGAGAACATTGCTCCAACAGAATACCAAACCCAATTTATATTTTGTTGTGCGATTGATTCCAAATCAGATACGCCTCCTAAAGTTACCAATAGAATCCCCAGAATCACGCCTAAACTCAAAACAAAATCGATTAATCGAGTATTTCGCTGCCCCGAAACCAAATCGCCAAAAAGAGTAATAATAAAGATTTGTCCTAATTTAACAGCTGAAACATAGCCAATATTTGGAGCTGCTTCGACAGCCCAAACTTCAAAAATATTTCCCGATGCTCCAAATACCCCCAAAAATAAGCATAAAATTAAGCTTTTAAAAGGTGGGATAGAAAACTTAGGCCCATTTACGTATTTATTATTTAATAAAATAAAAGCTGCTAAAAATGGTACCTGCAAGGCAAATAGTCCAGATAAAAACATGCTAGCTGGCATTAGTGAAGAAACAGCTTTTATTAACATGTTATACAGGCATGCAAGGCCCATTGCCATCAAAGCAAGAACAATCCATTTATTGGTCGATTTTGATAAATTTTTCAAAAACCCAAGTTTCATTAAATTGCCTTATTTTTTCGACAGTTATTTTTTAGGCGCCATTTATTAAGCATATTGAATTTAAGCACGAATGACTACATATGCGTCAGACTGAAATTTTGTGCTCGTTAACTACACTTAAAGTATCTAATTCATCTTGGCAATCAAAGATAGAGGAATTAAAGAATATAAAACTTAGCCGTTTTGCTCTTTTTCTAACTGGAATACGCCCAGGAGAACGTGAATACTTATTCGAAAAGCTCGAAACTTTATCAAGAGTTTATAAATTCGAAATACCTTTTGTTCATGCGACATCAGATATGAACGATGATGAGTTCAAACGTCTAATAAACACATTTGGAACAGAATGTTTTAACTTACATCCGCTTAGATGTTATCCACTTAAACATAATTTAAGTGAAGATGTAAAAAGTAGAATATATATAGAAAACAGTACTCCAACAGGAGAACTTTTCGATGAAGATATAGAATCATTTGCTGGATTATGTTTGGATCTATCTCATTGTGAAGACGCAAGGTTCTACAATCAAGTAGCGTTTAATTCCATCTTAAATGTTGCATCTAAATTTAAAGTTGGAGCAAATCATTTAAGCTCCGTTCTTCCAACTGCGCATACAATTTCTGAAGGCAGACCTGTTAGGTCAAGTCACATATTCTCGGGACTTCCAACGTATGATTATGTGAAAAAATATCCTGAAAATTTTTGGGGCAAATTTGCAACTATCGAATTAGATGACTCGTTTTCTACTCAACTAGTGGTTAAGACGTATGTAGAAAGACTGCTCAATGAGTCTGTGATTGATTCGTCAACACAAACCAACAGTAACAACGATTCAGCTGTAGCAGCTTAAAAAGGGACGGTCCTATTTAGCTAGAAGCAATAACACCTCTACAGAAGTCCTCTAGTTTATCTAGTTTAACTTCCAGTTCTTTTTCTAGGCACTCACCAAGCGCCCACCAAGATTGATATAACTGGTGCTGACAAGCTTTTTTAAAGCAATCAGTAATGTCTGTCATGTATGTATCAATGTTAAATCTTGCGCGGTCAGATTCAGGTACTAACTCAAGTAAGCTTCCGTACCATTCAAAAAATGCTTTTAGAGTATTTGAAGCAATTGCTAATTTGCGATTGCCATTTTGCATGTCTCCTGACTGGAAGAATTTACGAGCATCACGGAAATCTATATAACAAGCTCTAACAACATCTGCTGATTTGCTAAGTCTTTCAGCGACATAATCAACAGCAGTCCCTGTATCAACTTCTATGATTGCAGTTTGTCCGAAGTTTCCAACAGGTTGATACCAATCTTGCTCTGATAGTTCTTTACCATTCAGAAGGATTGCAGTGATCATGTGCTCAGGATCGATCTGATTTTTAATAAGCTCGACAAGATCCGCTACTTTAACAGAAGTATGTTGACCAAATGAGGATTCTTCTCCGTTAATTCTTACCGCCGTCATGACTTTTGCCCTCTATCTAAATGCTTTTTAGAATATATAAATCCGTTTTTATTTAAAGAAATTATCCAACCATGGACCTGTACTGTGAAAGCTTATGCCCACGACGAGCCAATGCCTGGTAATGTTCCTTCATTTGAGATGCAAGCTCGAGGGCTTGCGTTCCTAAAATATTCTCTTTGGCGAAAATAAACATTCTGGCTAGCGGGCCTAAATGTGGGCAGTTAAACCCTAAGTCTTCGATAGAACGGTCAATTTCGTTTAATTTTGAGTTAATATCGTTAAGAATACCCCCCGAAATTTTCGTATCACAAATAGCCTGTATTAGGCGCTCGATCATAACAATTCCTTCACCAGCTGCTGCTATAATCCTATCCAAACCTTCAATTTCATGAGCGACCTTTAATGCACTTGGTCTATCGTTTGTTATAGCAGGCTTAATGCCTCCCAATTCTTCAAGCCATACGTTTCTATATGCTTTACGATAACCATCTAATGAAGTTGAGTTAACACCATTTAAGGCTTCCAAATCGCAAAATCCATCTTTATCAAAGAACGAGCGATAAACAACTACTTGATTAGGATCTACTAATCCAGCAGGCAGCTGCTTAATGTCCCCTTCCAGTCTAAGAGCAACTAGTTTAGCCAATACTTGAGGACTAAATGTGTCATGACAATCAGGTCTGGCACATGGTTTATTCGGATTACAAGGACCACATGCAATTGTTGGTTGTAACACCAGGTTGCCTTCACTATACGGCCCAGTTTCAAAACCAAATGCAGAAGCTAAGAACATAGAAACAACAGGAGTACCTGCAGCAACAGATACGTGCATGGTTCCAGTATCCCCTGTGACAAGAAGATTACATTTAGAAATAAGTGCAGCTAATTGAGGAATCGAAGTTTTCCCAGCAGCGCAATATACATTAGGAGAATTAACGCCGTCTAAGATTGGTTGAATAATTTCCATTTCTTTTTTAGTACCAACCATAACAATACGCGCATTATAGTCTTTGACTAAAACATTGATGAAATCTACAAAGTTTCGAGGTAACCATTGTCGCTTTTGCTGACTAGCCCCAGCTTGAACCGCAATAATAGGACCCGTATTTGTAAATTGTGCTTCTCTTAACAATCCTTCAGCGTAATCAAGACTTTCTGGCTGAAGGGTGATCAAAAGTCGATTCGGATGTTTATCAACATCAGCAGAACACCTAAAAATATCAACTAAATTAAGAGAATTATAACTTCTATTTTGATGGAATACTGATGAGGCAAAAAGTTTTGCCCAATCTGAAGATATAATTCGATATCCTTCTTCGTCCGAAGTCCATCCACCATTACGTTCAATACCAACTAATCTAAGTAATAATGCCGTATAAGCAGACGAAGACATATTTAAACAATAGTCAAAATTTTTAGAGCGAAGGTTATTTACAACCTCAGACACATAATCATACGCATCAATAATTCCATCTTGCTCTCGTGCTAACGACCTAACAGTCATTCCTAAATCTAAAGATACAACTTCATCAATATTGGGTAAGTAATGACAAACTTCTTCAAATTGCTTTTCAACTAAAACTGTTATTTTAGCAGAAGGATTATCTAATTTAATTCCCGCAATAGTTGGCGTTGCTTGCAACATATCCCCCAGACGAGTGATATTAACAAGTAATACGTTATTTTTATCTGGATAGCGACGCTTAACTAAACTCATCTTGAGTTTTCCTCCATCTTCATCCGAATAATTTGTTTACTTACATGGTGAAGGAATAATAATTTTTGTTCAGTCTCGGTAAGTTTACCTTGCCCAACCATAATATCTGCAATTAGGCCATCTAATTTAGGCTCTTCTCCTCGCAGGAATGCTCGCTGACATCTGTCTGCTAACTCAGGCTCACCTTTAGCTCTTTCAAGCATTTTTTTCCAAGGATGTGCATCAGATCGACTCTTTAAATGCTCATATTTACTACTATAAATTATAGAAAGCATTTGCTGAATTCTGTGCGCATAAGTGTGTTCATTTAATACTCTTTTGCGAGATGCTTCGGCAATCGCACGACGTTCTTCTGGGCGATCTGCGTAATAAGCCATTTTTTCGCGAAGATCCTGTGGGCTCGAAAAAGTAATAACTTCTTTTCCGACTTCAAAGACTTCGGATAATAATGAACGCTCGTCAACTAATTGAAAAGCTCCACATGCTGCTAACTCAAACGTCCTTGGATTAACAAAATCACCAAATGGGTCAACACCATCACGCTCATTTGATGAATGTAAATTTATATTAACATCTGTTCCGCAGAAAATTTTTGTATACTCGTCAGGCGTTAATCTTTGTCCTTCTTTTTGAATCATTCGATCAAATGGTTTACAACCTGGCCATTCGGTTCCCCATAGCTTAAATGGCAGATCAGCAAACGAAGCAAACACTTGCTGACGATTATGGTATCCAGCTCCCACAAAAGAATACTTCGAGCCCCATTCTTGTTTTTCTTCTGCAGTTAAATTCCTTGGCGCGTGAACAATTGGATCACACGCAGCAGGAAGATAGTGAACTTCACCAGCTCCAGCTTGTTTGATTAAATCAAGACACTCACCTTTTTGAATGGTGAATACAAAATCATAAAATCGCGACATCGACTGCCAGTAAGTAAATCGCAGGTAATCCTCCATAAACCACAGCACAGTGATAATTCCGCGATTTCTTAGCTCTTGTAATACTCTGCCAGTGACAGGAGCCTGGGCCATGAAAATTACTATGTCGGTTTTCTTCTCGATTGCAGCCTCTAGAATAGTTTGAGACACACATTCAACATAGTTATTGTACATTGTCTGCAAACGATGAGGCTCTTTTAGCATATTCTGCAAAGACATATAGCCGCTATTAAAAGGGCTCATGTCTAGCTCTCGAGTTCGTTGCCCAAGAGATAACAATGCTCGTGTTGTATAACCAGTAATAGGAAGTGTTCCTCCTTGCAAAGGACCAACAACAACTACATTTGGCTTTAATGATTTAAGACCACGTATGCCGTAAAATTTTTCCTTGATACAGCTAATTTTATCTGCAGATAATAGCTGTGTTTGAGGTCTAATTAGGATTTCAACTTCATCGCTAATCGCATCTTGATTTATTTGATCACCAACACTTAAAGTTCGAATTGAGTTGAACACAAAAGATAGATCTCTATTTTTTATTGCAGCTAAAAATAGATTTATATTAGGCTCAATCACCGAAACAGATTTTTTAGTGGCATTTAGTAGCTCTTCAATGTGATATCCAGCACTAAGACCAATAACGCAAATCTCGCCGGCATCAATTAATCTTTGTTCTGCAAGATTTCTTTTAATCCACTGAGTAGCCGCAGCTTTTGGCTTTTCTGCATGGTCAAAACAAGTATCTTTTTCAAAAAGGACTACTCCATCTTGGGTGTTTTTTACGGTTATTTCTGATTGGTCAGAATTAAGAACAGACAATATCTGCTCGTATACTTTTGGGAACTTTGCTTTAATAATATTAATATTAGTCTGAAGGATATTAGTTTCGTGACTAGTATTTGCGTTATTTGGATTATCACCTTCACTGACTTTGTTAACTATTCGCTCAAGAACATCCCCAACATCAATTGTGACTGTTTTGGATAGTGATAATGCATAATTTAGGGCTTCTTTGGCTCTAGCATAATCACCAGAATCAGCAGCAGTTTCTGCAAGATTTAAGGTCATCCAATATTCGATATCACCATCAACAGATTTTCCATTTACTTCTGGCGACGACAACAATGCAGATGTAATTACACTAACAGGAGCGGGTTTTAATAGCGGGTTTTTTTTAAGTGAAACAATTTTAGCTTTTACATCTATTGACTCAAAAGATACTTCAACACCAAGTACTAAATCGTTTATGTATTCAACATCAAATCCTGCTAATTTTGCAGCATCTCTGAATCTATTTTCTTCGTAGCATCTAAGATGAAGTGTATCTTCACGCCCTACTTTTTGCTCACTACCAGTGTAAATTTGTAACCTAAGTATACCATCGGGCTTTAAAATTCTTTGAATCTCGCCCATATATCCGGCCAAGATTTCACTAGGAGCACTACTTAGCGCAGCAAAAACTCCGACAACATCGACTGAATTATCATTTAACTCTGCAAGTGAATAACCGTTGCCGACTATTAATTTAATGTTTGCAAGATCAGATAAGAACTCATGTGCTTTTTTTATAGCCTCTGTTGAAACATCTACTCCAACAACTGAACCAAAATTTTGAGCTGCTGCGCGCAACATTCTTCCAACACCGCACCCAACTTCTACAAAAGTCTTATCATGTGAATATTGTATTCCAGCAGTTAGAACACCAAAGTCTCTACTTCCAGTTTGCCACATGTGCTGATCGGACGAGAATCCATCGCTCATCCAGAATCTGTAGTCGTGTTTAACTCGACGATCCCAGTCACCACGCATTATTTTGGCTAAGTCTTCAGGAGAACTCATGAAATTGCCTCATATTTACACACATATTAAGCGTGTTTAAAAAATCTAAACGTAAACGCACCTATCTCAAGAAGTTTAGATGCTTAAATCTGGGCAAAAGTTGCCAGGCAGACTAAACGACAAAAAGACGTCGTTTTGCTCAACTAATCCAACGTTTAAACAGCTCCAGCTGACACCTAGCTCGAACTAAGTTATGAGAATCGAATTTTGTTCTAAAATATCTATCGCCATCTAAATAATCAGTCAAAAACCGAGTCGCGATAGTTAATGTAATCTCGGCGGCAGCACTCTTTAATGTATCCCAAGATGCCAAAGCAAGTGCATTAATATAGCCATCTTTAAAACCACTACATGCTGCCTTAACAAAATTTTGATTAATTTGCACCTTAGATAGATCAGATTCATCTTCTGCGCAATTAGCACATGCAATTCGCATAAAATCACCGTAGTCGTACAAGTAATCACCCACCATACATGTATCTAAATCAATAATACTTTTAGGTGTATGTGTCTGCTGGCAAAAAAGAATATTATTTAACTTCATATCACCATGAGTAACACGCATGTGATTACCAGGAATTTTTCTGGTAGACTGAATAAATTCAAAATAAGATTTATTCGAAATAATAAAATCAACCTCGTTTTTACAAGAATCAAGTCTGTTAACCGCATTAGACTTTACAGCACTTTGC